>JBFMAE010000316.1:0-3915 GCA_040756085.1 Thermodesulfobacteriota bacterium
GGAATAGCGATAGGTAGCGTCTATGCCCTGATTTCCCTCGGGCTGACGATGGTCTACGGAATCCTGCGCATTCTGCATATTGCTCATGCCGGCGTTTATACCCTGGGAACCTATGTCGGTCTGCTTGCTTTCAGAATGGTGGGCGACTTCTGGCTTTCCTTATTCATTGGAATGGCTGGCTCAGCGGTTGCCGGATATCTCATCGAGCGTTTCTTATACGCGCCGCTTCTTCATCTGCCAAGGATTGCACCGCTCATAGTCTCCATCGGCCTTTTTATAGCCCTGGAGGAGGCCTTCCGCATCGTTGCCGGACCCCACACCCTCACCTACAATGCCCGTATCGGGCTTGGAGACCTTTCCATCGGCAGTTTCAAGCTTACAGAGACACAAATTCTTATTCTCCTCGTCACTTTTGTGATCTTAATGGTTCTCTGGGCCATTCTCACCAAAACCCGCACTGGCCTGGCCATGCGGGCCTGCGCCCAGGATGCGGAAACGGCCTCTTCATTCGGCGCAAATGTCAATGCGATCATCGCCGTGAACTTTCTCATTGGATCGGCCATGGCCGGCGCAGCAGGCGTTCTCATCGGAGTCTACGACAACCAGGTCTGGCCCACCATGGGTAGTATCCCTGCCTATAAAGCCCTGGCCATCGTTGTCCTCGGAGGGTTGGGAAATATTCCCGGGACGGTGCTCGCTTCGTTCATTGTGGGACTTTCTGAGACCTTCTTCATCGGTGTGATGGCAATCCCCTTTCCAAGGGATGCCGTCGCTTTCATTGCTATGATTTTTGTTTTAATGTTTAAGCCCTATGGACTGCTAGGAAAAGGATAAAGACGTTAGGCGTGAGTCGTTAGGCGTAAGGAGTCAAGAAGGTTTTTTCCCCTTACCCCTCACGCTTTACCCTTTACGCTTCGCGGTTTTTAATATGATCAGCGGATATCTCATCACGATTCTCATCACCGTCGTCATCTATGCCATCCTGTCGCATAGTCTCAATATCATCACCGGCCATGCCGGGCAGATCTCCCTTGGCCACGCGGCCTTCTTCGGCATCGGCGCTTATACAGCGGCTATGCTATATACTGAGGCGGGGTTTCCTTTCTGGATCGATGTTCCTCTCGCTGCTCTTGTTGCTGGGATCGTGGGAGCCCTTCTCGGAATCCCCTGCCTGCGTGTCCGCGAAGACTTTCTGGCCATCACCACCATGGGCATTAGTTTTGTTGTTGAAGCCATTTTTCTTTACATTCCCTTCTTCGGCGGAGCCATGGGCATCGGAGGTATCAGCCTCCCAATCTGGTTTGGACGTGAAATGACCAAGTCTGAATATTTCATTCTCATTCTAATTGTCTTTATCCTTCTCCTTTTCCTTGATCGGAAGCTAGGTCGTTCATGGATCGGCCTGGCTTGGGCTTCGATTCGTGAAGATGAACAGGCTGCGGCAACTATGGGAGTCGACATCGTACGCTTCAAAGTCCTGGCTTTTATCATGGGCAGTTCCATTGCTGGGCTTGCCGGAGGATTTTACGCCCACTTTTTAACCTTCATCATGCCCCAGAATTTTGGCTTTGGACAATCCATCGTAATTCTTTGCATGGTCGTCTTCGGTGGAATTGGAACTCGCTGGGGTCCAATAGTGGGAGCTATCATTCTGGGAGTTTTGCCGGAGATCTCACGACCCATTATGGAGTACCGCACCTTTGTCTATGGAATCCTCCTCATGGCCATAATCCGTTTTCAACCCGGTGGTATCTTAGGATCTGCATCCATCCTTCCAAAAACTTTTCGGCAAATCGTTTATCGCCCGTCGAGTCAGGAGTGAGCAATGGTTCTTCTGGAAGTGACAGGCTTGAGCAAAGAATTTAATGGCCTGCGTGCCCTCGATAGAGTGAGTTTCACAGCCGAGGATGGAGAGATTCTCGGAATCATCGGTCCTAACGGAGCAGGGAAGACGACTCTCTTCAATCTTATTTCAGGGATCTACCCGCCATCTGGGGGAGAAATAAACTTTCAGGGGAAGTCTATTCTTCACCTAAAACCGCATCAGATCAGCCGTTTGGGTATTGGCAGGACTTTTCAGATTGTCCGGCCCTTTTCAAATTTGGATGTGGAGAACAATATTTTGGTAGCTATTGGCCACCATTTCTATCCCTCCCTGTGGAAATCCACCGAGCCAATCCGACAGTCTGGAATCCTTGAAGAAGTTCATACGCTCATTAAGCGAACAGGGCTTCACTCCTATGTTAAACAGTTATCCAAGAATCTTCCTCTTGGTATTAAAAAGCGTCTTGAGATCGCCCGTGCCCTTGCCCTTAAACCCCGTCTCCTCCTTCTTGATGAACCCTCTGCTGGCCTCCGATTTGAAGAATCGGTCCAGCTCATGGACCTCATTCGCCAGGTATGCGATCAAGGAATCGGAATTCTTCTCATCGAGCACAACATGCAGGTCGTGATGGACCTTTGCAAACGAATCGTGGTCTTGGATCATGGCTCTAAAATCGCAGAAGGTTCTCCTGAGGAGATTCGCTCTAATCCCCAGGTCATTCAGGCCTACCTTGGGAAGGAGGCATGAGATGCTGGAAGTGCGGGGAATCGAAGTCTCTTACGGCGAGTTTTTAGCCCTTAGGGGAATAAGCCTTAAGGTAGGTGAAGGGGAACTTGTTACAATCATCGGAGCAAATGGAGCAGGCAAAAGTACAATTCTCCGGGCAGTCATGGGTTTGGTGAAATGTCGCAAAGGAGAAATCTTCTTTCAGGGAGAAGATATTACTTCGAGCTCCCCTCATCGCCGGGCCCGCCTGGGCATCAGCCTTGTTCCAGAAGGTAGAAAAATTTTCCCAGACCTAACAATAGCTGAAAACCTTCTCATGGGAGCCTATATTCAGGATGACCGTAAAGTGATTCAATTAAGCATGGAAGAGGCATTCAGCCTTTTTCCCGTGCTGAAAGAAAGACAGAACCAGGTTGGCAAAACCCTTAGCGGTGGAGAGCAGCAGATGTTGGCGATCGCCCGAGCGTTGATGTCCCGACCCAGGGTGATCTTGATGGATGAGGTTTCCCTGGGGTTGATGCCGATTTATGTAGAGGAAACCTTTAAGGTCATCGAGGACCTGCACCGGCAAGGCGTGACCATTCTATTGGTGGAACAAAACGCCCGCAAAGCCCTTTCCGCGGCTGACCGGGGTTATGTACTCGAAACCGGGGATATTGTCCTCAGCGATTCCAGTCAGAATCTGGCCAATAATCCTCAGGTTAAAAAAGCCTATTTAGGTGGAACGTAAAAAAATCAAACCACTGGGTAGTCCACCAGTCTCGCTGGTGGACTACCCATCGGGCCCATGAGCAAGACTCATGGGCTACCCAAATTGTAACTGACCATATGCCATTAAGATTCAAACGATATAATTTAGAAAATCAGGCATTTTTCGTTACTTCCAAAATAAAAGACAATCAACCCTACTTCCTTGATCATCATTTAGCTGAACTATTCATTGAAACTTTATATCTTTGCAGAAAAAAATATGAATTCCTCCTTTTGTCATTTGTGGTAATGCCGGAGCACTTTCATGCTATCATTATTCCCCAAAAGGGATATATGATTTCAAGCGTGATGCGGAAAATAAAAAGTCTTTTTGTGAAAAAGATGCGCGAAGAGTTGGGTTGGGAAGGAACTTTCTGGCAGAAGAGTTTTTATGATTTTGTGGTTTACACAGACAAAAAATTGATTGAAAAATTCAATTATATCCTACAAAATCCTGTTAGAAGAGGATTGGTTCAAAAAGTGGAAGATTATCATTTTTCAACGGCAAATAAGAGATTTGAAAATGACATAGAGAAATTTTTTGGGCTACCCATATGAGAATCATTGCAAGGAATGGGCAGTTGTGGGTAATGGATAGTTGGGGTAATGGGTAA
>JBFMAE010000317.1:0-4058 GCA_040756085.1 Thermodesulfobacteriota bacterium
AAAATAGATTAACCCAGTAATGAAAAGATGGTCAATGATAATTTGGATAAGAATAAACTTTCGGAGGTCCTTAATTTTTTTTAAAAAAACGGCATAAAAGATCGTCACAAGATAAAAAAAGATTAAAAAATAATAGAAATGATTCGTCATGGGGATGAAAAAGTATTTCTTTTCGGAGATCTGGAAAAGGAAGGTGATGGCGAGGAGAAGGGTGAGGATGATAATACGACATAGCATTAACCCCTTCACATTTGTTAATGTTTTTTGCTTAGTATCAAGGGAAAGGGTGGAATTCGGATCCATAAACTTTCATCACCTGTTATGAACCGAGAAAGAAAATTAACCCACAGATGCATAAAAAACGTTCTAAAAGGTAGTTGGGTGTGTTGGAAAACCTTTATAGCGGAACCTTATGAACGTTTCGCTGCTTCGTTTCCAGACACAATCCAAAGGTCACCTCAGGTGACATCGCATGTTACCCATAAAACATAGCAAAGAACCGCTTGGTAAAGGTTTGAAGGCACACTCAACTACCTTTTCAATGCAACATCTGGGTTAACCCACAGCCGAGGCCATCTGGAATATAGGTAGATACATCGAGATCACAACACCCCCGATCACCACTCCTAAAAAGATCATCAGGAATGGTTCGAGAAGGGAGGTCAAATTGGCCACAGCAACATCCACTTCTTCCTCATAAAAATCTGCAATTTTGGACAGCATGGAGTCCAAGGCTCCTGTCGATTCTCCAACGGAGATCATCTGGATGACCATGGGAGGAAAGATTCCACTCCGGTTTAACGGTTCGGCAATAGTTTCACCCTCCCGGATGCTGGCCCGGGCATTGAGGATGGCAGTTTCTATGGTTTTATTTCCAGAAGTCCTTGAGACTATATTTAATCCATCTAAGATGGGAACTCCACTGCTGACAAGTGTTCCTAATGTCCGGGAGAAACGGGCCACAGAAATCTTTTGAAACAGCACTCCAAAAACAGGTAATTTTAAAAGGAGGCGATCGATAATGGTCTTTCCACTTTCGGTTTGATAATATTTTCTGAACAGGTAGATAAAAAGGATGATCGCCGGGATGACGATGATGATATATTTCTGTAGGAATTTGCTTATCGCGAGAACGATGAGTGTAGGAAGGGGTAATGTTTGACCTGCTGATTTGAACATCGTTTCGAAGACAGGGATGACAAAGATCATCAGGATCATCACGACCATGATGGCCACACCCACAATGGTGGACGGGTAAACCAGGGCCGATTTCACCTTTTTCTTCAGAGCCTCTGCCTTCTCGATGTAGGTGGCCAGACGAATTAAAATGGTATCCAATATACCCCCTTCCTCACCAGCCACTACTAAATTTGTAAATAATTCGTTGAAGGTGGCAGGATGTTTTTTAAGGGCTCCCGCGAAGGTGGACCCCCCCTCCACATCTTCTCGAATCTCCCGGATAATATTTTTGAAGACCTTGCTTTCCTGCTGGGAGGCCAGGATTTCCAGTGATTGTACTAAAGGCAATCCAGCATCAATCATGGTGGCCAGTTGTCGTGTAAAGATAGCAATAGACCGTTGTTTCACCTTCTTCTGAAAGGGCAAGTTAATTCTGATCTCCTTCCCTTTTGAAAGGACTTTGGTGGGGATAATACTTTGTTGTCTGAGATGAATACGAATGGCTGCCTCGCTGGGAGCCTCCATCTCGCCCTTCTTGATCCCCCCTTTAAGCGTCTTTCCTTCCCATTTAAATATTGGCATGGCTCATTCCCTTCTCAACGGATTAAATTTTTTGTTGTTGGGTTAGCTTCGATTATCCCCATCCATAAACCATTGTGGGCGGAGCTTCCCGGCCACATCAGGGATGGATTTCGTGCTGATATTACAAAAGATTTTATGCTGTTCTCATCGGTCTTTCCTTTTTCCCCACAGCGATGTTGGCGGTGGAAAACATCTGCCGGAATTCATCCAGATTGTGGCTACGCTCCATGGCATCCTCCAAGGAGATGATATGTCGTTTGACAAGCGAAAAAAGGGATTGGTTCATGGTTTGCATTCCAAATTTCGCCTGTCCCACCTGCATCAGGGAATAGATCTGTTGAATTTTATCCTCTCGAATCAGGTTTCGAATGGCTGGGTTCGGAATCATCACCTCCATGGCTAAGGCCCGTCCTTTTCCTCCCATCTTCGGGATAAGCTGTTGGGCCAACACGCCTTCCAGGACGAAGGAGAGTTGGGTCCTGATCTGTTGTTGTTGATGTGGGGGGAAGACATCGATGACACGGTTGATCGTCTCCACACAGGAGTTGGTATGCAATGTGGCGAAGGTCAGATGGCCTGTTTCTGCTGTGAGAAGGGCTGCCTCAATCGTTTCCAAATCCCTCATTTCACCGATGAGAATGATGTCCGGATCCTGCCGGAGGATGTGACGAAGGGCAGCGCTGAAACTCTTTGTATCGGAGTTGACCTCCCGCTGATTGACAATGCAGGTTTTGTGGCGATGAAGAAATTCGATCGGATCTTCGATGGTGATGATATGAGCACTTTTTTCAGAATTGATTTTGTCGATCATCGCCGCCAGAGTCGTTGATTTCCCTGTCCCGGTTGGGCCGGTCACCAGCACAAGCCCCTTCGGTTTTTTAATCAATTCATTTGCAATAGGAGGAATTCCCAATTCAGAAAAATTGAGGATGTCGAAAGAAATGGCTCGAAAAGCCCCAGCGACTGCTCCTCGCTGAACATAGATATTTCCTCTGAATCGACTCAATCCTTTGATTCCAAAGGAGAAATCCAATTCACTCTCTTCCTCAAATTTATGCCTCTGAGCATCGGTCAATACGCTATAACAGAGTCTTTTCGTATCGGGGGCAGCCAACACCGTGTTGTCAAAACTCATCAACTTCCCGTCGATCCGGAATTGAGGTGGAGCTCCGGTGGTGATATGCAAATCGGAAGCCTTCTTCTCAATCATGATTTCAAGTAAGTGTTGCAATTCAATCATATCTCCTCCTGCATTTTTTTGAGACTCATCATCCTACCGCTGATCGGATCTTAGAGAATGGGATAGAGTTTCATATCCTGCCTTCCCCACTCGATGAGTCATCTGTCCTCAATGGTTGACCGGAGCACCTCCTCGATGGTCGTTATCCCATCCCTGATTTTAATAATACCGCTTTGCCTTAATGTCTTCATCCCTAAACGGATGGCCTCCTTTTTTATTTCAGAGGTTGAAGCACGAGACAATACGAGCTCTTTGATTTCTTCTTTCATTGGCATCACTTCATAGAGACCCACACGGCCTTTATAACCGGTATTATTGCAGATAGAACATCCTTTTCCTTTGTAAACGGGGAAGGATTTGACCTCGTCCGGGGGGATACCCAGGTCGATCAAAAGTTGAGGATGGACTTTGAAGGGTTCCTTACAATCCGTGCAGATTTTTCGAACCAACCGTTGGGCGAGGATCAAAATGACTGCCGAAGAGATTAAGAAGGGTTCAATCCCCATATCGATCAATCGGGTGACCGTCCCTGGAGCGTCATTGGTGTGGACTGTGCTCAAGACGAGATGCCCGGTCAGGGCCGCCTGAACAGCGATCTGGGCTGTTTCAAAGTCACGAATCTCTCCCACCATGATGATGTCAGGGTCTTGACGGAGAAAAGAACGGAGGGAGGAGGCGAAGGTGAGGCCGATTTCTTCATGCATCTGGACTTGATTGATCCCCATGAAATTATATTCAATGGGGTCTTCGGCGGTAATGATATTTTCAGTCTCTTTATTCAATTCGGACAGTGCAGAGTATAGGGTGGTCGTTTTTCCACTCCCCGTGGGACCGGTCACTAAAATCATTCCAACAGGTTTATGAATCGCATTCTTCAGATCCGCCAAGGACGATTCTTCAAATCCCAGCTTGGTCATGTCCAGCTGCAACGCAGATTTATCCAATAAACGGAGGACTACTTTTTCACCAAAAAGAATGGGGATCGTGGATACCCGGAAGTCCATTTCCCGTCCCTTTCCCATTCGTAGCTTGATCCTTCCATCTTGGGGAAGTCTTT
>JBFMAE010000318.1:0-6885 GCA_040756085.1 Thermodesulfobacteriota bacterium
ATTTCGATCGACTTCAGGGTCGAATAGGGGGATATTTTAAAACTTTCGACCGAATCGAATTTAACCACTGGGATCGGACAATTTATATTGAAGGGGAGACAGCCAGGGTCATCCAGCAGTTCCATTTAGAGGTGGAGAGAGGAGGAAAGAAGAATCGCTATTCTGGGAAAGAGGCCCTCTTTTTAAAAAGAGAGGGGAGACAGTGGAAAATCATAAAGGGACTGTAAACCGTAAGCAAACCATTTCGGATCTAAGATTTAATATTCCTGAACCTGTCAGGAACAGGTTTAAGATTGGACACTCCAATCTGAAATCTAAAATTGTGAGTTATGGTAGATTTGACAAATAATAAAAAACCTAATAAAATAAATTAGTTATAATTTTGTAGGGGTTTAATTAAGGATGTTTGAAAATCTTTCGGCAAAACTGGATGGTATCTTTAAGCGTCTGAAAGGTCATGGGAAATTGACCGAGCAGAATATCCAGGAGGCCCTGAAAGAAGTAAGGGTCGCCCTTTTGGAGGCTGATGTCAATTTCAAGGTCGTCAAGAACTTCATCCAGTCCGTCCAGGAGAGAGCGATCGGCCAGGAGGTGATGGCCAGCCTCACACCTGCTCAACAGTTAATCAAGATCGTGAAAGAAGAGATGACTTCCCTGATGGGCGGGGAGGAGCAAAAGATTCAGCTGTCAGGAAGTCCCCCTGTCCCGATCATGCTGGTCGGTCTCCACGGCTGCGGAAAGACAACAACCGCAGGCAAACTCGCGCGACATTTTCATGGAAAGAAAAAGCGTCCCTACCTCATCCCTGCGGATGTTTACCGACCGGCAGCCATTGAACAATTACAGAAGTTGGGGGAGGAGTTAAAGGTCGATTTTTACCGTCCCGAAGCTTCCCAGACACCACTGGATATCTGCCTGAAAGGAAGGGAGGTTGCGCTCAAGGGAGGCTACGATCTGATGCTCATCGATACTGCTGGAAGGTTGCATATCGATGAGGCCTTGATGCTGGAACTGCGGGAGATTAAATCACACATCAAGCCGAAAGAAGTGCTCCTGGTGGCGGATGCCATGACCGGACAGGATGCAGTCAATATTGCTAAAAATTTCAATGAGCGATTGGGCATCGATGGAGTCATCCTGACCAAGATGGACGGAGATGCACGGGGCGGGGCTGCCCTTTCGATCAGATCGGTCACACAAAAGCCAATTAAATTCATCGGTGTGGGGGAGAAGCTGGATGCCATCGAGCCTTTCCATCCCGATCGGATGGCCTCTCGAATTCTGGGGATGGGAGATGTCTTCACCCTGATCGAGAAGGCAGAGGCTGCCTTCGATGAGAAAAAGGCCAAGGAATTAGAGAGGAAGATTCGGAAGGATTCCTTTACGCTGGAAGATTTTCGAGATCAACTCCAACAGATCCGGAAGATGGGGTCCTTGGAATCGCTCTTAGGAATGATCCCAGGACTGTCAAAGAAGATGAGGGCAGGGGGAGGCCTCGATTTTGATGAGAGGGAGCTGATCAGGGTGGAGGCGATCATCAATTCAATGACCCCAAGGGAACGAAACAATTATATGATCATCAATGGAAGCCGGAGATTGAGGATTGCTCAAGGAAGTGGGACAAATGTTCAAGAGGTGAACCAGCTTCTGAAACGTTATGCCCAGGCGCGAAAGATGATGAAGCAGTTTTCCAAAATGGGTGAAAAAGGATTCGGAAGAGGGAGAGCACCTTTTTTCTCGTAATGGTGACATTTACTGGAATGATGGAATAATGGAATACTGGAATAGTGGGTTAGTTCAAGATCTATGGTTGGAAAGTAATTTTTAATCCATCATTCCAATATTCCAGTCTTCCGATTGCAAGCAGGAGGAGGTGATCAAGAACAATATGGCTGTATCCATGAGATTGATGAGATTTGGTGGGAAGAAGAGCCCTTTTTACCGGATTGTGGTTTCGGATCGTCGTTCTTCCAGGGATGGAAGTTTTATTGAGCAGGTGGGGACTTACGATCCCAAGAAAAATCCAACGGAGATCCGATTCAGAGAAGAAAAGGCGATCCAGTGGCTGAGAAAGGGAGCTCAGCCCACCCCGACCGTCCGCCAACTTTTGGTCCGATCCGGCGTTTCCAAAAAGTTAGCGGAAGGTAGAAAAGAATAGATTTACACAGATGTTGTATTGAAAAGGCAATTGGGTGTACTTCCAAACTTTTACCAAGTGGTTCTTTACTATGTTTTATGGGGAACATGCGATGTCACTTAATGTGACCTTTGACATGGGCCTGGAACCAAGGCGGTGAAACGTTCAAAGGTTCCGCTGTAAAGCTTTTACAGCACACCCAACTGCCTTTTAGGACGTTTTTTATGCAACTGCTGGGTTGCCTTTTCTTAGGCCTTTGCTTTTGATAGATCTCTGAAAGTACTTTTGCGAGAAGTGGAGGTGGGATTATGAACACGAAGGATTTAATTGAGTATATCGCAAAGGCATTGGTGGATCATCCAGATCAGGTCAGGGTTTCTGAAATTGAAGGAGAAAAGACTTCGGTCATCGAACTCTCTGTGGCCAAGGAAGATTTAGGGAAGGTGATCGGAAAACAGGGCAGAACGGCAAGGGCCCTCCGGGTCATCTTAGGGGCTGCCTCCGCCAATTTGAAGAAACATTCTGTTTTGGAAATCATTGAATAAGAGAGCTCTGAAAAAATATTTCACGCTCTCTTGATAACAGAGATTTCTGGACTTTTTCAGAAATCTCAATGATGGTTCATGAAGAAAGATCTTTTCCCCATTGGCAGGGTGGTGAAATCCCATGGAGTCAAGGGGAAGATCAAGGTACAATATTTTGGTGAAGATCCCAACCGTTTTCCTTTCTATCGCGAGGTCTTCATCAAAGACAGCACGGGTAGGCCACAGCCCTATGAAGTTTTAGAGGCTATCCCACAACCCCCACGCCTCATCCTCCGATTGAAGGGGATTGGAAGGATTGAGGAAGCCGAGCCCCTCGTGGGAAAGGAGATACTCGTGAGGAGAGGGACGCTTTCCGATTTAGAAGAGAATGAATATTATTGGCACGACCTCTTGGGAATGGTGGTTGAGACAGAAAAAGGCAGAAGGATTGGCAAGGTGAAAGAGATCTTTCCCACTGGAGCCAACGATGTCTTCGTCGTCGATGGAAAGAGAAGGGAACTTCTTTTACCAGCGACCGAAGAGGTGATCCGGGAAATAGACCTTGAAAAAGGGGTGATGAAAGTCATTTGGATGGAGGGGTTGTGGGAGGAGGAGGATGAGGTTTGATATTCTCACTCTATTTCCCAATATGTTTTCCTCTCCCCTCCAGGAAAGTATCCTGGGCAGGGCAATAGAGAAAGGGATCATCCAAATCCGAACCATTGATATCCGGGATTTTTCTACAGATAGACATCAGATGGTTGACGATACCCCTTATGGAGGAGGTCAGGGTATGGTGATGAAGGTGGAACCTATTGCCCGGGCCATCGAGTGGGTCAAGTCTCAAAACCCAACTCCATGGACGATCTATCTGACTCCTCAGGGAAAGCCGTTTGATCAGGATATCGCTCGGACACTCTCTTCCAAACCTCACCTCATCCTCCTGTGTGGCCGATATGAGGGGGTGGATGAGAGGGTGAAGGAGTTCTTTATCGATGAAGAGATTTCAATTGGGGACTATGTTTTGACCGGAGGAGAACTGGCAGCGATGGTCCTGATCGATGCGGTCTCAAGATTCCTGCCTGGAGTTTTAGGTTCTGAACGGTCAGCAGAGGAGGATTCGTTCTTCAACTCCCTCTTGGAATACCCCCAATATACCCGGCCTTATAATTTCAAGGGGAGGTGTGTTCCGGAGGTCCTTCTTTCGGGAAACCATTCAGCGATTTCTCTCTGGAGGAAGAAAGAGGCACTCAAACGGACTGCGTTGAGACGGCCGGATCTTTTAGCCAAAGCCAACCTCTCCGAGGAGGATAAGAAACTTTTAGAAGAGATTCTCCGGGAGGAGAGGGGATAAAAGGTTTGGGTAGGGGAGGCTTTAGCCTCCTATCCTTAAAGGGCGATTAAAGTCGTCCTTACCCTTATCAGGAATCGAGAAAAGAGGGATGGAATCTAACCTCTATATAGGATTGGTTCACCATCCGATTTATGACAAGAGAAGGGAGATCGTGGCCACAGCCGTCACTAACTTCGATATCCACGACATCGCCCGTTGTGCGAAAACATTTGGAACGGGAGGTTTCTTCATCATCACCCCTCTGGAAAGCCAGATTCAATTAGTGGAAAGGGTGATTCGCCATTGGGTGGAGGGTACCGGGGCGGCTTACAATCCTACCCGAAAGGAATCCTTCTCCCTCATTCGGGTCTCCCGGACCATCGACGAGGCAGACCAGGAAATCTCCGATCTCTGGAAAAAGAGAGTGAAGAAGGTGGCGACAGGAGCATCCCGTCACCCCAAAAGTATCAGTTTTGAAATTTTTAGGAAATTGTTGGAAGATCGAGAAACCCCCTTTTTTATGTTGTTTGGAACAGGGTGGGGATTGACTCAGGAGGTGAAAGACAGTTCTGACTATATCCTGGCACCCATCAAAGGAAAAGGTTACAATCACCTTTCGGTCCGCTCAGCCGTGGCCATCATTCTGGACCGGTTGTTAGGAGACCGAATTGTGTGAATTATTTAGCTTCGCAAAAGTAATGAAACTTTTTTTAGGGCGTTCGTCTGGGGTAGGGGAGACTTTAGCCTCCCGAAATCAGGGCGACTGAAGTCGCCCCTACCCATGAGGAAAACCCAAACTGTTCCTTTATTTATGCGAAGCTCAATAATTAAAAGGATTCAAGGGGTCAAGTGGTCTAGGGTTCAAGTGGTGGAAATTTAGAAGATAAACACTTGAACCCATGAACCCTCGAGTCCTGGAACCCTTATTTGGAAAAGGAGAAGAGGATGAATCCGATGGAGTTGGTTGAAAGAGAACAGCTGAGGACAGACCTCGCCGATTTCAAAGTAGGTGATACGATAAGGGTCCACGTGAAGATCGTGGAGGGAGAGAAAGAAAGGATTCAACCCTTCGAAGGAGTGGTGATTTGTAAGAAAAAGGGAGGGATCCGGTCAACCTTCACAGTGAGGAAGATTTCCTACGGGATTGGAGTGGAGAGGATTTTTCCCATGCATTCACCCAGGATCGATCGAATCGATGTGATCAGCCGGGGGAATGTAAGACGGGCAAAACTCTTCTATCTCAGAAACCTGAAGGGGAAGGCGGCCCGCATCCGAGGCGAAAAGAAACAAGTTGCTTAAAAAATGATGGAATATTGGAACAGTGGAATAACGGAATAATGGGTAATCAATGCATTTTAAATCCAGGCTTCCAATTATCTAATATTCGAACAGCAGAAAAACTCCCTCTGAATTTGAAGATTATCTCATCCAAATCATCATTCCAATATTCCATCATTCCATTATTCCAGTTGTAGCGGAGCGGAGCTCCCATGCTCTTTCCATCCCTTCCAACGCAGCCCATGGACTATTTCGAAAAGATGTACTATGGCCGGGGCTACGAGAGGATTGCTGGTGTGGATGAAGTTGGAAGGGGGCCTCTCGCTGGACCCGTCATAGCCGCCGCTGTCATTCTCCCCAGAGATGGAATCGGGCAGAAGCTCTTCGATTCAAAAAAAATTTCCACAAAGAAGCGAGAAGATCTTTACGAATTAATCCTTTCAAAAGCACTGGGCGTCGGAATTGGAGCCGTTGGACAGGAAGAGATAGATCTTCTCAATATCCTTCAGGCTACATTGAAGGCCATGGCCCTGGCCGTTAAAAACTTGTCCGCCCCTCCGGATTTTATTCTGATCGATGGTCCTCAGGGTCTTAACCTCCCTATTCCGCAGAAACCCATCCGAAAAGGCGACCAGCTTTGCAACTCTATTGCCGCTGCCTCCATTGTGGCGAAGGTGACCCGGGACCGAATGATGATGGAATGCCATCAGCGATACCCTCAGTATAATTTTGCGAAACATAAAGGATACGGGACGAAAGAACACCGTAGGGCGATCGGAAAATTTGGCATCTGCGAATTCCACCGAAAGACCTTCAAAGGAGTGAAAGAATATTTATAGAACTCAAAGGGTTCAAGGGTTCGAGGGTTCATGGGTTCAAGTTTTTATGGCATTTCACTTGACCCCTTGAATCCTAGACTCCTTGAACCCCCGAGGATGTCAAATAAAGATGCAGAAAAAAGAACTGGGAAAGAAGGGTGAGGAGTTAGCCCTCCGCTTTTTAAAAAAGAGGGGATACCGGATCATTGAAAGAAATTATGTTTGCAAGATGGGCGAGATGGACATCATTGCCAGAGAGAAAGATACCCTAACTTTTGTCGAAGTGAAGACCCGGACATCAACTACCTTTGGCCCTCCCCAGTTGGCAGTCACAACCTCGAAACAGAAACAACTTTCAAAAATAGCTCTCCATTTCTTAAAGGAGAAGCAGCTCGAAGATGTGAAGGCGAGATTTGATGTCGTTGCCATTCTCCTCAGACCAAAAGGAGAGGAGATAGAACTTATCAAAAATGCTTTTGATTTGAAATGGCTATGAAGAAGGGGCTTAAGATAACCCCTTTTTCAAAAGCAAATAGCAGGTGTTTATTGGGGATTGACATTATTTAATTTTTTTATTATTTTTATTAAAAAAGAAGATCGCTAGGGGAGCCTTAAAGGCTGAGAGTCCCTTTCCTGCTATAGCAGGATAGGGAGACCCTACGAACCTGTTTGGGTAATTCCAGCGAAGGGAAGCGGGAGATGAATAAAGAGCCGTAATACCTACATATTGGAATTACGGCTTTTTTTTATCTTGAACTTATTTGATTGTCGTTCCTGCGGAAGCAGAGATTTTAA
>JBFMAE010000319.1:0-3974 GCA_040756085.1 Thermodesulfobacteriota bacterium
CTCCCTTGCCGGAAGGGTGATGATGAATATTACGCCCTCGCCAGGATAGTTGTCCACCTCGATCTGTCCCCGATGGGAGGTGATAATTTTATGGATGATGGGTAAGCCCAGACCTAGGCTGGAATCCTTTGTGGTATAGAATGGATTGAAGATGTTGTGGAGATTTTCAGGGTCGATCCCTCCACCCGTATCCTCCACCTCCACCCGGACATAGGAGGCACCATCCTTTACAATGGGATGGAGTCCTAGGGTGAGTGTCCCCTGTTCTTTCATGGCCTGATAGGCATTATCGATCAGGTTTGAGAAGGCCTGCTTTAATTGATAATAATCCCCATTGATCTGAGGAACCTCTTCAGAAAATTCTTTGACAAGCTCAACCCTTCCAACATCGACTCTCTCCTGAATCATCGATAGACTGTCCTCCAGAATTTTTCGGAGATCACATTCTTTAAAAGCGATGGATTCATCATGAGTATAGTTGAAGATATCCGTGAGGATCTTCTCAATCCTGGCGACTTCTATCATGATGGTTTGAGTGTATCGTTTTCCCGGGGCGTCATCCGGTATGGCCCGATAGAGACGGCGTGCAAACCCGCCAATGGAGACCAGAGGATTTTTGATCTCGTGAGCAATGGAGTTGGAGAGTTCTCCCAGGGCCGCCATCTTTTCCCGGTGGATGAGAAGGTTCTGTGTCTCTTTAAGTTCCTGATGGATCTCCTCCAGGTTTTGGTAGAGGATCGAATTCTCAATGGCTAATCCTGCCTGGTTGGAGAACATGCTGAGAAAGTGAATATCCTCCTCTGTGATGGGGTTCTGATTGTAGAGGTTGTCCACCAGAATCACACCGATAACCTTCCCCTTACCCCAGAGAGGCACCGTGGCAAATGAATAGACCCTGGGGTCACGGCTAAGATGCTCGCTGACATAACATCCCACCTCTGAACCCAGATGACAACCCCTTTCACACCTGGTTTGAAGCCACCCCTCTCCAGATTGCGGAAACTGGATGTTGAACGGCCTCCCTTCGAGAACCGTCTTGGAGAGAATGCATTGATCCTGTTCCAGAGGGATTTGGATCTCCTTAACCATAGAGTTTAACACAGAGTCTTTTGGAGGAGAGGATAGGAGTTGGAGAATCAGGTCCGAAGGGCTCCCTTTCCTCTGAGAAAGGGCGCTCCAAATCCTTCCTGCCTCTTCGGCACTGTCCGGTCCTACGGCCATGGTTCCATCCAAAGTATTTCCTTTCTCATTGACCAGAAAAAGCATGGCCCGGTTGAAACCCAATCCATCACCGATCGTAATGGCGGCCAAGGTCATATGAATGATCTGTTTAAAATTCACTGTGGTCAGAAGGGTCTTGTTGAGTTCCCACAGAGTGGAAAGCTGTTTCACCCTCTTCTCATGTTCTTGGGCCAGATTGGCAGTTTCATGATGGGCCAGGGCATTTTCAATGGCACAGGACATCTGGTTCGTCATGGTCAACAACAGCCTAAAATCCCTTTCATCAAATTTTGAAGGACAGGCCTCCTTGTCATAAAAAGCCAGGGTTCCAATTCTCCTCCCTTTTGAGATAAGAGGAGCCCGGATCATAGAAATTGTAGAATTTTCTTTATTGAAGTGATTGATTGAGACAGGCGTCTGGGTAAAGAAAACCCTTCTCGCTATCTTCTCATCAATGGGATGTTTATGATAATCCCCTACGCTATATTTGATCTTCAACTCACCGGTCGTTCTTTCGGTGAGCCTCAGTACCCCTCCTCTTGCTTTCAGGTTTTTTAAACCTGCTTTAAAGATGAGTTCGAGAAGTTCCTCTACCTCCAATGTAGAAGTGATCATGTTTCCCATCTCGTAGAGAGCCTTTAAATCGGAGATGGTCTGTTCTGCCTCCTGATGGAGGTGGGCATTCCGGATCGCCGCTCCCATCTCCTTTGCAATCAGGAGGAGAAGATCGATCTCCTCGGAGGAAAACTTTCGGTTCTTTGAAAAACCGAAATAGAGGATTCCCTGGAAGGAAATCTCGTCATATAGGGGGATGCATGCAAAGGTCGGGCAGAGGAGATCCAGTTCTTCTGAAAGGACTCCCTCTCTCCCGAAGGAGGATCCTTCTTCCACCCACAGAGGTCTTTTTTCTGAGACCAGGCGGGAGAGAAATCCATTCTCGTTGATCTTTTCTGGTCTCAGGAGAAAGCATCGCTCCGATTGAAAGGCACCTGAAATAGATTGAACCATCTGATCCAGTTTGGATTCGATGGGGAGAGACGACGTGGAAAGGAGAATGATCGATTTCAGAAGGTCATAGGGATTGGGAGTGGACATAGAGGGTTACTTTACCTCCCTCATATACTCTGCTGCTTCTTCAGGAGGAGTAGGGTTTATATAAAATCCTGTGCCCCACTCGAACCCAGCCATCTTGGTCAACTTGGGCATGATCTCAAAATGCCAGTGGTAATAGTCATTGTTCAGTTCCGGGAAGGAGGAGGTGTGGACGATGTAGTTATAAGGAGGATCGTTGACCACCTTATTCATCCTCCGGAGGGTTTCGGAGAGGATTTGAGCTGCCTGTTCAAACTGGAAGGGTTCCATATGTTCGAAGCTGGATTGATGGGTTTTAGGAAACACCCATGTTTCAAATGGAAATCGGGAAGCAAAAGGGGCGATGGACACGAAGGACTGATTTTCAATGATGATACGGCTTCTCTGCTGAAGCTCCTGCCGGATGATATCGCAGAAGACACACCGGTCTTTATAACGGAAATAGTTTTTTGCCCCTTCCATCTCCTCCCTCACCCTTATCGGAACGATGGGAAGGGCGATGATCTGAGAGTGGGAATGTTCGAGAGAGGCCCCAGCGGCAATGCCGTGGTTTTTGAAGACGAGAACATATTGCAGTCGTGAATCCTGCCTCAGATCGATCATCCGTCCACGGTAAGCCCACAGGACATTCTTCACATCTTTTACTGGCAAAGAGGCCAGGGTCAAATCGTGACGTGGCGTTTCAACCACGACTTCATGGGCACCGATCCCATTCATCTTATCGTAAACCCCTTCACCTTCACGGCCCAGATCTCCTTCGATACGGAGGGCAGGGAACTTGTTTGGGACAACGCGAAGCGTCCAGCCCGGAGAGTTGGGAGGGGTTCCGTTATCTCGAAAGGCAATGATCTCAGGAGGCGTCCTATCTTCATTTCCTTCACAGAGGGGACAGAATCCACCGACCGGCCTTCGCTCCTCCGGCGGGAAATCCGAGGGCCTTCGACTCCTCTCTGTGGAGATGATAACCCACATTCCATGGATGGGATCTTTTCTCAGTTCGGGCATGATGAGGTTTCCATCGGGGAAAAGGCCAAGTCCTAAGAAGGAAAACTGCCCTTGGACCTTGTCCTCCTCATTCTCTCGATTCGCTCTCGATTCTCCCCCTCGGTTTTGCATTCGATGCAGAGCGTGGTGACCGGCCTGGCCATCAGCCTCTTTTCAGAAATAGGCCTCCCGCATGATTCGCAGATGCCGAACGTTCCATTGTCGATTCGTTCCAGAGCCTCTTTCACCTTCACGATCAGTTTCCTCTCACGATCCTTGATCCTCAGAAGGAAATTCCGGTCCGATTCCAAAGAGGCTCGATCTGTCGGGTCGGGAAAGTCTCCTTTATTGTCTTGACGCATGTCGTTAGCTGTTTTTTCAGCTTCCTCCAAAAGGGAGTGGAGCATTCCCTCAAGCACTCCTTTAAAATAGAAAAGTTTTTCCTGATCCATTCAGCCCCTCCTTAAGGGTAATTCGGACTCCAAAGAAACAGTAGAATTTAATCATTTTATATTAAAATACTTTAAAAAAAAATCAAATAATAAATATAGCAACTGTTTAGCCATCTTAAGCAGCTATAGATAGTTGCGCTTCACTTTGTTCGAATAAAGTTGGTAAGGTGCCAGTTCTGCAGTAATCTTTAAGTGCCTTCTCGATTATGATAATAGCATCCTGTT
>JBFMAE010000320.1:0-6696 GCA_040756085.1 Thermodesulfobacteriota bacterium
CCACTCTCTCACCGACTTTCAAAGGGATCTTGCCTCTGACTTCTTCCGGTATCGTCACTTGATACTTATCTCTAACTTTCACTGTCGTTCCCATGGCTAGACGCTCCTTAGTATTACAGTATTACTTTTATAAAGTATCTCTTTCTTTATGTCAATATAAAAATGGGACGGACACCTTTTTCCTGACTTATTTTTTCGCGTGCCCAGCGAAGGGCAGTGCATTCTTGCGGGTGAAAGTCCCGTCATGCCTGCCTGCGGTAGGCAGGGTAAAATCTGGGAGCCATTTAGCTTGGATGGCAGTGTCGTCCTTTGAGGTCAAATCTTCAAAATTTAATTTAGGCCCGGATAAATACCAAAGCTCAAAGTTCAAAGCACTCTTTTTGGCTGAATTTTTCAGCCAATAATTTTCTAACCTTACAGACTTAATTTTTTTAATATGGATTTTTCAGAGTTATTAAATGAAATCGAATATTTTCCCATTAATCTCCTCTAATAGAAAAGGTCAGAGGTAGGGGGCAATTCCTTTGGTCTAAATTTTGACATAAGATGGAAAATTAAGTAAAGTTTAATATTGAAAGAAAGATGCAAATGGTCAGATTACTCATCTTTTGGAGGTAGAATGTTCCAAAACTCTCTGGGATGGCAAAGCCTCTGAAAGAATCGTCGATATTCTTCTTGGCCGGCCACATGAGCCTTTTGAACCTGATGTTCCCACGGGCAGGCAAGTCAAAGTTTTTCACCTTCATGACTGAAAAATTCAGTCAAGTTCTCAATCCAACTAAACAGACCATGTAGGGCATAGAGAACCAGATAGATTCTTGAAATTTGCCATGGTATATGGTAAATTTCAAGAATCTATGAAGATTAAACGGCAAAGACTGACAGTTAGAATTGAGAATTCACTGAGTCAATATCCAGTAACACTGCTTCTCGGGCCTCGTCAGTGCGGAAAAACTACTATTGCCAAGGAGATTTTTAGCCGCCTGGGAGGGACATACTTTGACCTTGAGGACCCTGAGACACCACTAAAGGCAGAAATTGCAAAGCTGGTATTAAGTGATATTGAGGGCTTGATCATCGTAGACGAATTTCAACGTCAACCCAGTCTATTCCCGCTCCTGCGAGTGTTAGCCGACCGAGATCCTCTTCCTTCTCGATTTCTAATTTTAGGTAGCGCCTCCCCTGATCTCGTACGTGGGGTTTCCGAATCCCTCGCTGGCAGGGTGACCTATGTGGAGATGGGCGGATTTAGAATTGATGAAGTTCACCCTCAAGACCAGGATATTTTATGGGTTCGGGGAGGCTTCCCCAGAGCCTTTCTATCTGATGATGACCGATCGAGCTATAATTGGAGAATGAATTTTATTCAAACCTTTCTTGAAAGGGATATTCCTCAACTCGGTATTCGTATTCCAGCTCATGCCCTTCGGCGTTTCTGGACCATGGTAGCCCATTAGCACGGTCAGGTCTGGAATGCGGCGGATTTTGCTCGATCTCTGGGCACAAAGGAAGATACAGCCAGAAAATACCTTGATGTCCTGAGCGGGGCTTTCTTGGTGAGACAACTCCCACCATGGTTTGAAAATGTTGGGAAGCGATTGGTGAAGGCGCCGAAAATATTTATCCGGGATTGCGGCATATTGCATACGCTTCTCGGCTTAACAGACTTGGCACATATCCAATCCCATCCCAAACTTGGATTCTCATGGGAAGGATTTGCCCTTGAACAGGTCATCGGACTTACCGGTGCAGAGAGGGAGGTATATTTTTATAAAACCCATGGCGGAGCGGAGTTGGATTGTTTGTTCATCAAAAATGGGAAGAGATATGGTTTTGAATTCAAATACGAGGATGCCCCTGCTTCAACAAAATCCATACATATCGTTTTCCGTGACCTCAAACTTGAAAGGCTCTATATAATCTATCCAGGAAACCGCTCTTACCCGATAGGGGAGAAGACAGAAGTTGTCCCGTTGAGCAGTCTCGAGAGCGTGCTTGAAACCCACCAACTTCTCAATTAAAAAGAAAAGAAAAAAGAAAAAGGGGGTTGTTCTACTTTTTGCAATTGCTGACCCATACACCCGTAGATGGAATCCCAAAACCTAAAATGTCTCCTTACCCCCTGGCTGAATTTTTCAGTCAACCTATCTTTTTCAACAAAATAGACCAAATAAACCAAACAGATTTATCCCGTGAAATGTAAAACATATTTCACTGGGACCAGATAAACCAGGAAGACCAAAAACTTTCAGACCCACTAACTCCATTTTTGAGTCAACCCCATAGGTTCGTGTTATTTTGTTTCATCATTCAAAAGAGGACTGGGGACCGGTGACCCTGGAAGAGGAAACCGACACGTTGGAGGAAGCGAGGGTCTTAAACAACAAGCAGACGAGATAAACTTTATAGACCAGAAGGGCAAAATAAACTCAATGAACCAGTTAGACGAAATTATTATCAATCTTAATCCCATTCCTTTTTTTGTGGCTTTTATTGTTACTTTAGGCATCACACCCATTGTAAAGAAAGTTGCCTTAACTCTGAAGGTTCTCGACCATCCGAATACGAGAAAGATCCACCATCACTCCGTTCCCCTTCTTGGAAGCATTGCTGTCTATCTGGGGATATTAGCGGCATTGGGTGTTTCTCAATGGAGTGATCCTTTTCAAAGGGAAGTTCTCATAATCTTTCTTAGCGGCACTTTTTTGCTTATCATTGGGATTCTGGATGATTGGGGGCTACTTCACCCCCAGATCAAACTGATGGTGGCCATGCCTGTCGCTGCCCTGATTCTGATCTATTTTGATAGTGGTCTGAAGTTATTTCCGATAAACTTTTTAAATTATTTTTTTACCCTTTTTTGGATCGTGGGGATCACAGCCGCTTACAACCTTCTTGACGGGATGGACGGGCTCTCAACAGGGGTCTGTCTCATTGCTTCCTTCTTTTATCTGATGATTGGAATGGCCATTGGAGACCGATTTTTGATTTTCCTATCCCTATCCCTCATGGGTGCATGCCTTGCCTTTCTCATCTATAATTTTTATCCCGCTAAGATCTTTCTTGGGGATAGCGGAGCCATCCTTCTTGGATTTTTACTTTCCTCCCTTGGGTTAAGGGTGGCCAATACAGATTCCCTTCCCGTCTTCACAAGATGGATGCTCCCCATTCTCATCCTAACCGTCCCCATCTTTGATACAAGCCTTATTACCTTATCGAGAGCAAGAAGGGGACTGATGCCTTTTCTTCACCCAGGGAAAGACCACTCCCATCATCGGCTCTATAACCTCGGATTAGGTCAGAGAAAGACCGTGCTCATCATTTATCTCCTGGGGATAATAGGAGGCTTTTTTTCTTTAATGATTTATCGGTTAAGCACTTTCTCCGGATATATCGTTTTCGGTTTTCTCATATTTGCAGGTTTAACTCTCCTATTTTTATTTGAAAAGTTACCCTTCGAGAGGCAGGAATTTTCCAAAGGTAGGATTTAGGGGGGCCTCAAAAGAGGATCCCCTCATAAAGCTTCAGTACGACCTCTATCAGAAGAAGATTGGTGCCAGGCATCGGTAATTCTACTTCCAATCTATAACAATTTAAATCCGTACTATAAAGGGCAGGGTATGATAAATAGCTCCATTATTTTAAAGACTAAGGATATCTCTTTTCGGAAAATTTTTTCTATTAATTTGCTTCATATTTCGGAAATTATCTTTTAGCTTGACTTCTGCCTTATTATTATGTCAATTTTAATTACCATTGGAACAAGGGGAAGAGAAAGGGTAAAAATGTTTTAGTCAAGGAAGGCTAAGTGATGAAGGTTACGATTATTGGAGCATCGATTTCAGGGCTTTTTTCAGCGTACCTTTTAGCTAAAGAAGGCATTGACGTCGAAGTTTATGAAAAGAGGAATGCTCTCGGTTTGCCTTCACGGACGCTCATCGTAACAAGTAAGATCAACGACGTCCTCAATTTCGTACCAGAAGAGGCAATCGTCAATAAGGTGAGATATCTCGAACTTTTCTCCAGATCGAGATCAGCAAGGATCAAACTGAGTCAACCTGACCTGATCGTTGAGCGAGAAAAACTTGCAAACCTTCTTGCCCGATTGGCAGAGGGGGTAGGGGCAAAGATAGTACTTGTGCATCAGGTTGAAGGGTTTGCCCAGTTGGACGGAAAGATCGTTGTCAGCCTCAAAAACTTAGAGAAGGGTGAAGAGCGACGTATAAGCACGGATATTCTTATCGGCGCTGATGGGGTTCTGAGCACTGTCAATCGGGTCATTTCGCGCAATGGACATGATCTTAAAGCATTGCTTCAGGCAAGGGTGAGGTTGCCAGAGAGCATGAGTTCGGATACCTGCAAGGTTTGGTTTGATTCAAATCAAACCAAGTATTTTTATTGGCTTATTCCTGAGTCTGATCAGGTAGCCGCTGTGGGTCTTATCGCTGATGATGACCATCAAGCTGAGAAGTGTCTGAGGACCTTTCTCTGGGAGAAGGATCTCGAAC
Organism: Thermodesulfobacteriota bacterium; assembly: GCA_040756085.1. Lineage (GTDB taxonomy): Bacteria > Desulfobacterota > BSN033 > BSN033 > UBA1163 > JBFMAE01. The sequence continues at coordinate 4,509 of JBFMAE010000320.1, forward strand.
CTCTGGAATTTCAGGCAGCGATGGTTCCGATGCATCGGTTCGAATGGAGAGGCGGGGTCCAAGCCCTAGGTCGAAATATATTCATTGTAGGTGATGCGGCTGCTCAGGTTAAGGTGACTACTGTCGGAGGTGTTGTAACGGGACTTTATGGTGCGAAAGCCCTTACTAATGCACTTCTCAACGGGAGAAACTACCGGAAGGAATTACGTGGTCTCAGGCTTGAGCTTGACCTCCATTTATTAGTGAGAAATGTACTCAACCGCTTTGGAGATGAAAACTATGACGAATTGATCGGAATGCTCAACGGGAGATTAAAAGAGATCCTTGAAAACCGGACCCGGGATGAACTTAGGCATAGTTTTTTAAGATTGATTTGGAATGAGCCTCGATTGATCATGCTCGGAACGAAGGCCTTGCTGAAATCGATGCTATGAGGCCCTCCATAAGGGCAATGAGTTGAAATAACGATCCTTTCCTCATTGAAATAATAATCTTCCTTGATACCCTCCACGTCGTCCTTTCCTGCCCGACGGTAGGCAGGGCAGGCAGGTCGGTAAAGGCAGCCGCAAAACTCATTTCAGATTTCGGATTGCAGATTTTAAAGAACGAAGTACTAAAAACTCCAAACCTTTGACTGAATTTTACAGTCAATCTTTGCAACAAATTGATAAACACGCCTTAAACTCATTGACTCTATGACGATCTTTGAGGGAGGATATATGGTTCCAGAAGGAAGACATGGAATGGGGTGGATTCCGGATTACCCTGATTTCAGGGATTATACGGAGAAGACGGAGGAGGTTAAATCGGTTCTTGGTTCCATAGGGTTGGTCAAGGGTAAGGATCTTCCAGCCTCGGTTGACCTGAGAGGATGGTGTTCTCCCATCGAGGACCAAGGGATGCTCGGTTCCTGTACGGCCCATGCAGGGGTTGGAATGATTGAATATTATGAGCGGAAGTCTTTTGGAAGGCACATCGAAGCCTCAAGACTCTTTCTCTACAAGGTCACACGCAATCTGATGAAGATGAAAGGGGATACAGGGGCGTACCTGCGGACGACCATGGGAGCCATGGTGCTCTTTGGAGTGCCGCCTGAGGAGTATTGGCCATATTGGGAAGATGAAAAAGAGTTTGATAGAGAGCCCCCTGCCTTCTGTTATGCCTTTGCCCAGAGTTATCAGACGGTCAGATACTTCAGACACGATCCACCGGATACGAAACCGGAAGAGATATTGAGAAAGGTGAAGACATATCTTACTAAGGGCCATCCGGCGATGTTTGGTTTTACGGTCTATAATTCTATTGAACAGGCAGAAAAAACAGGGAGGATTCCTTTTCCATCCTCAAGGGAGAGGATTGAGGGTGGGCATGCCATCGTGGTCATCGGTTATGATGACAAGATGAAGATAAAGAATAAGTATGGCAGAGTGGAAACCACCGGAGCATTTCTTATCAGGAATTCATGGGGAAAGGGCTGGGGCGAGGAGGGGTACGGATGGCTTCCCTATGAGTATGTGCTGAAGGGGTTGGCTGAGGATTTCTGGTCTATTCTGAAGAAGGAGTGGATCGACACCGGCCAGTTCAGTAAGTAATCTTTCTTTAGAAAGATCGGCTTGGAATTTTCCCATTGACCTATGAATAGATAACATCCCTAAAGAAAAACTTGATCGCCTCTCCCGGATTTGTTTTTCCCCAGCAGATTCCCCCCGCCGTTTTCAAACCCGCCTTGAAGAAATTTCGCCTAACGAGTTCGAAGGTCAAGGCTGAAAGTCCATATTTCACAATCTATCTGACTGGCCGGAGAGTACCCCGCAATAAAGTCCATTCTCCTTCTCCACCATCCTAACCTGACTCTCATTCCAAACCTAAATCCACAAACAGGAAAGAGACCCTCTCTATAGGTATAGGTAGACAAGGAAGAAGGTACTCCCTGTCTGACCGATATCCGCTTTCGAAGGAATGGGAGCCTTAAAAAGTTAGGTCGGAAATAGGGGTATTACCATGACAGTTGGCATAGGATATACATAATAAGGATAAGGGAATTTTGTCACAATTTTAGAACTATGACGCCTTTAGACAGCCTCCAAAGGGAGCATCTTTTTTTCCGTGATAACTATTATATCTGCCCCCTCACCCTATCCCTCTCCCCTTGGGGGAGAGGGATAGGGTGAGGGGTAACATATTGAAT
>JBFMAE010000321.1:0-10709 GCA_040756085.1 Thermodesulfobacteriota bacterium
TTATACCCGGACTTATTTTCTTCCTGGGACTGGTCACCTATCCAATCTGGCACAATACAATAAGTGGAAAGACCGCTTATGTCCCCAAACCTGAAATTCCTGCAGACAAGAAGGAGTGCGTGGAGCCGAAGGTTTTTATCCGGGTCAATCACAAGGATTTATTAGACGATTGGAGAACCTCGGTGGTTCGCTCCGGAATAAGGACCTATCAGGCGAGTAATAAAAAGAAATATACCATGAGCTTGAATCGTACTTGTATGGATTGTCACAAAGATAAGACCAAATTTTGCGACCAATGCCATAACTATATGGGAGTCAAGAATAAGTGCTGGGACTGTCATATGTATCCGAAAGAGTTGAAAGAGACGAAAGGGATGAAATAGATGGAACTCAAGAGGAGAGATTTTTTAAAGATCGCTGGGCTCACATTCTTAGGCCTTGCTGCCAAACCGGGATGGGAGGTTTTTTCAAAGATCGATCCCATTGAGCCATCTCCAGCCCCGAACTATTTTTCCGGAAAAAGGTGGGCCATGGTGATCGATCTCAAGAAATGCTGGGGAGCCAAAGAGGGGTGTATCGAATGCCTCGATGCCTGCCACCGGATTCACAATGTCCCCTCCTTCGGGTATCTAAAGGAAGAGATCAAATGGATCTGGACCATCGATTATGAGAAGGCCTTTCCAGAACATATCCATGATTTCAACGAGGAGGAATATAAAGGGAGATCCGTGATCGTCTTATGTAATCAGTGTGACGATCCACCCTGCATCAAATATTGTCCAACAAGAGCGACATGGAAGAGAGAGGATGGAATCGTGATGATGGATTTTCATCGTTGCATTGGATGTCGGTACTGTATGGCTGGATGCCCCTATGGGTCCCGAAGCTTCAATTGGAGAGATCCTCGACCCTTTATCAAAAAGGTGAATTTGGAATTTCCAACAAGAACCAAAGGGGTTGTGGAGAAATGCAATTTCTGTGAAGAAAGGCTGAGCCGAAATCTTCTTCCAGCATGTGTGGAAGCATGCAAAGAAAAGGCTCTCATCTTCGGTGACTTAAAAGACCCTGACTCGATGGCAAGACAGGCCCTTCATGGACGCCATATCCTTCAACGTCAACCCGAACTGGGTACAAAACCAAAAATCTATTATATTGTATAAAAAATTAAAGGATGAAATATGGTGAACAAAGAACATGTATTGGTAGATAGAGAAATCGCTCTCCTTGAGCACGTTAGGAGGTCGGGCAAAGGATTTTACATTACCGTTTCCATTCTGGCTGCTCTCGTTCTCTGGGGAATTTATGCCTATCTTACCCAATACCGAATAGGACTTGGAGTCACTGGGCTTTCCAGGCAGATTTTCTGGGGAGTATACATCACCAATTTTGTTTTCTTCATTGGCATCAGCCACGCAGGTACATTTATATCGGCCATCCTCAGGGTTGTTAAGGCGGAATGGAGAAGACCAATCAGCCGGCTCTCGGAACTTACGACCGTCTTTATCTTATTTTTCGGTGTGGGAAGTGTTTTAATCGATCTGGGAAGGCCGGACCGAATGCTGTATGCTATCCGATATGCCCATTTTCGGTCTCCTCTGCTCTGGGATGTATGTAGCATTGGCACCTATCTGACGGTGAGCTCCATCTGCCTTTACCTTGCGTTGATTCCGGACATTGCCCTTATGAGAGACCTTGGATGGAAGAAGAGACAGTGGTTCTATGAAATTCTATCTCTCGGTTTTACAGGAACAGAAAAACAATGGCATCGTTTGGAAAAGGCGATCACCTTTATGTCCATTATTGTCATTCCGATTATGATCACCGTCCACACCGTCGTGTCTTATGTCTTTGCCATGACGATTCAACCCATGTGGCATAGTGCCATCTTCGGTCCCTATTTTGTAGCTGGGGCCCTCTTCTCGGGAGTTGCCACCGTGATCACCATCATGGCTGTTATTCGGAAAGCTTACCATCTGGAAGATTATCTTAAACCCGTCCACTTCTATAATCTCGGAACGCTCCTTCTGGCCATGACCCTCCTATGGTTCTATTTCACCCTTGGAGAATACGTAACCACCTTTTATGGAAACGAGCCATCGGAGATGGCGATCTTCTGGTCCAAACTCACGGGGCGATATGCACCTCTCTTCTGGCTCCATTTTGTGCTCTGTTTTATTATCCCCTTTCCCATTCTTGCCAACCCGAAGACTCGAACCATTAAGGGAACGGTGATCGCTTCGATCTCTATCAATATCGGGATGTGGCTGGAGCGATTTGTGATTATCGTCCCAACCCTCACGAGGCAAAGAGTTCCCATAGAGCAGGCCATCTACATACCTACTTGGGTGGAGTGGTCGATCTTCCTGGGTTGCCTCTCCTTTTTCTCTCTTCTTTACGTCCTCTTTACCAAATTCTTTCCCATCATTCCAATATGGGAAATGCAAGAGGGGAGGGAGAGATCGATCCCCAAAGTTGGGGAGAGGATAAAATCCTATCTTCCGGAAAAAGGATCTGGAGGTTGAAGGGTTTGCTCTTGGGTGCATATCCATCACGAAAAATTAGCTGAAAAAAATCTCACGATATGGTGCGTTCGGAGTCGTGCACCTTACAATAAAATAGCCGAAAAAATGTAGGGCCCGTTCGCCGAATGGGCTTAATTTTTTTTTGAGATGGAGTAAAAGTGAAATCAGGAAAAGTATATCTGGTGGGTGCTGGACCAGGAGACCCTGGCTTAATGACGGTAAAGGGGTTGGAGTGCCTGCGGCAGGCGGACGTAGTGGTTTACGATCGTCTCGTTGATGAGAGCATACTTAAGGAAGCTCCTCACAAGGCGGAAAAGATATATGTTGGGAAGGCATCGAATCACCACACCATGGAACAGGGAGCAATTAATCAGCTACTTTTAGAAAAAGCTCGGGAAGGTAAAACGGTCGTAAGACTGAAAGGAGGGGATCCATTTGTTTTAGGGCGAGGAGGAGAGGAAGCAGAGGTATTAGCCTTGAACGGTATTCCCTTTGAAGTGGTGCCAGGGGTATCGTCAGCAGTAGCTGTCCCGGCCTTTGCAGGTATTCCCGTAACGTATCGGGGAGTCGCTTCATCATTTACTGTCGTTACGGGACACAAAGCCTTTGATAAAAGTGAACCAACCATTACCTGGGATAAGCTGGCGACTGGAACTGATACTCTGGTCATTCTGATGGGAATTGGGAATTTAGTCAGTTTGATTGATCAATTAATAAAAAATGGTAGACCCACCTCAACTCCTATCGCCGTGATCACCCAGGGGACGACCATTCATCAACGATGCGTGACGGGAACACTCCAGGATATTGTTGAAAAAGTAAAATCGGAGAATCTTAAGCCCCCATCTGTCATCGTGGTAGGCGATGTCGTTCGTCTACGAAATCATTTACATTGGTTTGAGAAAGAATGATAGTTTGAACGGCATGAAGGCTAAAAAGAGAAAACCTGTCACTTATCTTCCTGCCTTTCTCGATATCCATGGAAAAAAATGTATTGTCGTAGGAGGGGGTAAGGTCGCCCTTCGGAAGGTAAAGATACTTTTAGACTGTGGAGCGAACGTTACAGTAATCAGTCCCACCCTCCATCCAGATCTGGCTCAGCTGGTTAATAAAAAGGCCCTTCACAGGATTTCTCGAGAATATAAATCAGGAGACCTTGGGGACGCTGTGATTGTCATTGCAGCAACGGATGTGAAAGAGATCAACGACCAGGCGACTGATGAGGCGAAGAGATTAGGGGCTCTCGTAAATGTGGTCGATGATCCAGAGCCATCGGATTTTATCATCCCCTCCTTTTTCCGACGTAAGGATTTGACCATTGCCGTTTCCACTTCAGGCATGAGCCCAGCCCTGGCGAAGAAAATCAGAACAACCCTTGAAGAAAAATTTGGGGAAGAATATGCTTTGTTGCTATCCCTGATTGGAGAAGTCCGTACCGACCTAAAAAGGCAAGGAATCATTGTGAGTCCCGAGGTCTGGCAGAGAGCCATCGATTTAGATTTACTGTCTGGGTTTTTGCGATCAGGTGAGAGGAAGAAGGCAAAAGCCTTCTTATTGACCAAACTAAAAGCTCCTAAGGGGAAGAAGTAGTAAAAATCTTAATTTCCACTAAGAACTCTTTTAAATCTTCTCAAGTCTCTCATTTGTAATACCTCACTTATGTGGGGTAGGGGCGACTTCCCCGGCCTCGCTCCGCGAAGCGGGGCGGGCAGTCGCCCTTAAGATAGGCCCCGATTAAATCGGGACCCTACCCTGATGTTCCCCTATAACTGAGGGATTACTCTAATTTTAATATTTTGATTGACAATTGAGAGGGATTGGTTAAAATTTATTGGTGTTGGCGGTGTAGCTCAGGTGGTCAGAGCATGCGGCTCATATCCGCAGTGTCCGGGGTTCAAATCCCTGCACCGCCACCAGTGATTTTCAGCAGGCTGGAGAAATGAAAAGATTCCATTCAGCTGATCTCTAGTCCGATCAGCTTAACCATTCCAAGTAATTCCTCTTTCGTAAATATCCCTTTCTCCATCAGCCATCCGGTATTGCCCTCCAATTTCAACTCATCGGGTACAATGAAGATCGTTCTCTCATCTTTCACCCTATGGCGAAAGGCCAACTTTGCCCATCTAAACCCGGATTCAATCTGCGTCATTCCCCTCAGGTCTTTCCTTCTCTCGATCAACATACCCATAAACTCACCTTTTTTAAGCTCATAATTCTTGTAAAAAACCTTGTAGACGGTCATCTCCGCACTCGCTTAAACCCATTACATATTGATTCCAGATGATGAATGAAAATATGAAAGTAGATAAAGGACCCCAAATGCCCCTGACTCTGCTCAGAATGAATAAACATGAATCTACTCTTTAAACGACTTGGACGTCAAAATTCTACCTGGATGAAATAAATATCTTTGACATTTGAATTTTCACCTATAACCTTCCACCCCCAATTCAGGATAGACTCGCATGTTATTCTCCCCTGGTCTTTCCTTCTCTCCGGAAGGATTCCAATAAAATGAACTTTGTCCGTCTCATCATACCAGAAGAATTCGTAAGCGATCATATTGCAGCCCTCTACGAGATTTTTCAATTAACCTGATTCCAGAAAAATGATCAATAAATGGCAATTTCAATGCCAAATTTATACGATCATTATAACTCATTAAAATCACTTAATCTTTCGCAAAATTGAACCTCAAGTAAAATAAAAATATGGAAGAGATTTCCACAAAAGTTCTAAATGGTTTCCCTAAAAATATGAAAATCATTCTCACCTTTTATTTTATGAATGATCACATACTTGACTCTAGTTTTGCACCTTTCCGTGATTCCTGCGCCTGCCTGCGGTAGGCAGGAATCCAGAAATTATTGATTTTACTGGATTCCTGCTTTCGCGGGAATGACATCGGTAGCAGTCTGAAAAAAAATGAAATATCAATATGTTACACAAAAGGTGCAAAACTGCAATTTTTTGAAGGTTTATGACAAAATTGTCAGTAACCCCTATTAAAAATTCCAGCGGGGCGTTATTTCTAACGGGGTAAAGAAGAAAGACAGGTAGGGTGGCAGACCCGTTACGAAAAATTATTTTAATTTTCCCAAGGTCTCTTTGGCCTCCTCTGCTCCTGGGAATTTCGGATCCAATTCGAGAGCCCTTCTCAGTTCCCTCTTTGCATCTTCCTTATTTCCATTCCTATAGTAGGCCATTCCCAGATGGTATCGCATGACGGGATTATCCATCACCTTCTCGTTTGCCTCCCTGAGGTAGACGATCGCCCGGCTGAAGATATTCTTCTTGTAATAGACCCACCCGAGGGTATCAGAGATATGAGGATCATCAGGAAAATCCCTTTTGGCGCTTTGGGCTAAATTGAGTGCCTCATCGATATTTTCCCCCTTCTCAGCATAGAGATAGGCAAGGTTATTGGCGGCAGGAACGAATTTGGGATTAATTTTTAAGGCCTTCTGGTAATATTCTTTGGCTTTGTCATGCTTTTTCTGGGTGTCATAAATAATCCCCAAACCCATGAGGGCAGAGAGGGAGTCGGGCGTCTTCTGAAGGGCGGTGTTGTATTCCTCTATGGCTTTATCCGTCATATTCTGTCGTACGTAGAAACTCCCGAGAGAGATATAAAACCCGGAGATGTTGGGGTTGGTCTCGATCGCTTTCTTGTAATTTCCCTCGGCTTTGGCTGTTTCCTTATTGATCTCGTGCAGACGTCCCAGCATGTTGTAGAAGAACGGGTTCTGAGGCGAAGCCTTAATCTGTGATTCCACCCGCTCAACCGCCTTTTTGTTCTCCTTTTGATTGAGATAGACGGCAACGATGAGATTGAGGGGTTCAATAAAATTTGGCTGGATGGAGAGGGCTTTCTCCAATTGGGCCAGCGCTTCCTTTTCTTTTCGTTGAGCCAACAGAGTCCGTCCCACCTGGAAATATCCGATTGGATTACTAGGAGCAATTTTCACCACTTCCTCAAATGATTTTTGGGCTTTTGGGATGTTTCTCTTAAAAAGATAGGCATTTCCGGCGATCAGGTGGGCCTGGATGGATTGGGGGTGGTCCTTTAAAACCTCGTTGGCTCCCTCGATCGCCAGGTCGAAGGCTCCTGTCCTGAGATGGATGTCACCTAAAATGAGCCTCGCCTCATCCAACTTCGGATTGATTTTTACGGCTTCGACCAATTCTGTTTTAGCCTGCTGGATATCCTTATTTCCCAGATGGGCCAGGCCAAGAAAATAATGCCCTATAAAGGATTGAGGATTCTCTTTGAGATAGGATTGAAATAAGTTGATCGCCTCATTGAATTCTTGCCTTGCTAAACGGAGCCTTCCTTTGAGAAATATCCCTTCATGACTCTTGGGGTTGATTTTTAAGATCTTTTCAACCTCCTTCGATGCATCTTCATATTTTTTCTCTTTAATGAAAACTTCTGCTAATTTCGATAAAGCCTGGATATTCTTTGAATCAATATCGATCGCTTTTTTATAAGTCTCGATCGCTTTTTCTTTCTTCCCCCAGGCCCAGTAGAAATCCCCCAGATGGAGGTGGGAAGGGACTCTTTTAGGATCGATTTCAATCCCCTTCATAAACTGTTTCTCCGCATCCTCCATTCGTTTCAGGGAGGCATAAAAGTTGCCCAGGGTCATATAGGCCCCAACCTCTTTGGGGTTAATCCTGGTGACCTCTACAAATTCAGCCTTAGCCAGTTCAATTTTCCCGGTTTTCCGATAAAACTCGGCAAGGGCATAACGGGCATTCGTCGATTTCTCATCAACTTTGACCGCCTCTTTGAATGTCTGCTCGGCCAGAGACATCTCTTTCCTCATGAGGTAGAGGTTCGCCAGGTGGAGGTAGGCGTCGATATTTTTCGGGTCCTTTTCGATGGCCTTTTTCGCTTCGGAGACAGCCTTCTCAAAGTCCCGGTCGATGACATAGATGGAGCTCAACATGAGGCGGCCGGAGGTGTTGTCCGGGTCCTTTGCAAGGACCTTTTCGACCTGCTCCCTCGCCTTTGCCTTGTCTCTCGATAAAAGATAAAGGTTTCCCAGCTGGAGACGGGCCTCGACCAGGTCCTGGTTCAATTCTATACTCTTTGTGAATTCAGAAAAGGCCTCACGAAACTGTCCTACATTCAAGTGGGAAAGCCCAAGCTTGTAACGGACCTTGGCATCCTTCGGGTCGATCTGGAGGACATTCTTATACTCGATGATGGCCTCTCTGAACTTGTTCTCCGAAAAATACTTCTCCCCCCTCTTCCAGTGCTTCTCTTTCTTCGCCTCTTTGCTACACCCTGCCAAGCCGGAAAGAAGGAAAGATAAAATTATTAAAAAAATGATTGTCAGTCTTCTCTTAAATAAATAGTTCATCTATGTCCTCCTTTATTAATGAAAACCGGTGCTTCGTCGTTTCAATCCTCGCAATGACAAGTGAAGAAGTGTCATTGCGAGTTTTTAAATCAAAGATTATCATAATCTTATTTTAAACTCAACAGCATTTACGATCTCGCTTCACCATATTTTTTTAAACTGCAGCACTTCTTCATCCCAACAAACTCAATGAACCCAATAAACTCAAGCAAATTAATTTGGGCGAAAGGCAGGGGGTTTTTTGTTTGACCCGCTCGACGGCGCCAATGCTTCGGCATGAGACTTCGGCGAGCTCAGTCAAGCAGATAGTGGTGTTGCACATATTTAACGCTATATTTGAAATGTTGCCTCTGTGCATAAAACCTCCAAAAGATTTCTATGAAATATAGCAATATTTTTGTGCTACACCAATAGGGCCGAAGGCAAGCCTTAGCCTTCAGGTTGGGGAGTTGAAGAGTGTTACATAAAAATCATTTGTGCACATCCGGGAAACGGTTTGTGGATCAGAAATCGAATTAAAAGCCTACATTATTGACATAAACGTTATCTATAATTTTTGGATTGCCAAACAATTGAGTATCGGGCCAATGGTTGGATATAAGTACCAGCGTTTTGAATATGATGTCAGCAATACGAATCAGGTGAGTTATGGCATCTATAGTGCTCTCTATACCGGACTTTCCCGGGAAAGACAGTGGATTATGAAGTAAAGTATCAGATTCCATATTTTGGATTAAATTCAGATATTCTATTTGGAGGGAAATTTTGGGTAAATATTTAGGCAGGTTATACCCCCTGGGCTTCTGCTAAAGATAGAGATGACCACATTATACGTCAAAAACTGAGCAAGGGGGATACGGATGGCGATGCATACATTGCCTATCTCAATGCAGTTTGGAACTTTTTGCCTCATTGGCTCCTAATCATATGTGGGGAATATACTAAGATTGACACCTCAGGCGATCAACATCAGTCCTTCTATGATGGAACAGGAAGAACATTCGATGTGAATGACAAGATTACCTCCAAACAATGGTACATTTCAGCAATGCTTGCCCATAGGTTCTAGCCCATTAGAATATTAACAGATCTTACTTCACACGCCACCAAATTGGAACGAGAACTGAATCCCGCCTCAAAGGTGTTTGATACACTCCTCCAACAATTCCAATATACCCAACTAACTTCCCCTTTATAGCAGAAATTATTGTGCCTGAAGGTATGTCTTTTCCAATGACTTTTAAGCGATCCGAGAGATCAATCTTCGCTCCATTGGAGTCGTTTGAAGGATTGAGATTCAAGATTGGGTCACCATTATTGTAGTTCAATGCATAAATCCGAGCGATGCCACCCTCCGAAGATGGGGCAAAAGTGGGGAAATAAACCACCTTATATAAAACGACAGGGGGTCCTGAAACCTTCTCCCCTGCATTTTCATCCAAACTGATAAACCAGCCGTTCTTGTCCTCGATTGTCCGTGTATGGAGAAAAACTTTTGTCACGTCCCTTAAGTCATTCTCAGACAATGTAAAATCTTGATTTTTGTCTTCTATTGAGTAAATACAGTTTACAATGGTTACATCATCAGGATGTTCTCGGTCACCAGTTCCAAAGAATATCTTCTCAAAATCGTTCTCAAGAGTCACATCCGGTTGATGGAAAATCTTTCGCCTTCCGCTCCCTTTTGAACCAATATTCGTATTGAAGACAATTCTTCCCGACCAGGCAGAGGGGTCGGGGTTTTTGATATCGAACCTCCAGAGCCTTCCTCCCATATCTCCGACATAGAGCCGGTCCACATAACCATCGCCATTTGTATCCACGCATGAAACATCGCTCGGAATCGAATAGTTCATATCCGGATCTTTTCTGAAATCCCATCTCCAGACCTGTTCTCCAGTGAAAAGATCGACCACATAAACCGCCCTACCCTTTTTATCCTCAGTTCTAAAGGATTTTCTATCCTGATTTTCATCATATCCGCCGCCAATAAAACAGACCACTTTTGTTCCAGTTCCATCTTTAATCTTTTTAATTTGTGGGGTGGACCAGGTCTGGCCCATTTCCGAAAAGCCTGTAGTTTCCAGACCAATCTTCCACATGAATCTTGGATTATCAGGATCAGTGACATCTAAGGCATAATAATTACTCCCTCCCCTTCTCAGACCAAAAATAACAATCTTTTGAGATTTCGTGACATAAGCTTTGGGTGAGCCGTCGACATACCATTTGGGGTCCACGCCCCTTGTCATATCCTTCAAGCGATTCAAAAATTCATATGGAATGAAACCCCATAGCTCCTCTCCTGTAGCATCGTCGAAAGCGTGGAACATCCCATCGTTTGCTCCCACAAAGATGACTGACTGGTTATTCTCATAAGGGATAATTAGGGGCCTTGAATTGACAATGGCTCCCAGGATCCACTGGCGCTTTTTGGGAGTTTCGCCGTCTTTCCTTTTTTTGTAAGAATCATACCCATGGACATATTGAATTAATCTCTCCCTCCCGAACTTATCACCCGGAGCGAGTCCCAATAACTCCGGGGTGATCAGTTTATTTGAGATCATGAAGGCGTTCGATTCAGCCCTCAAATTTGGATCGCTGCCGAGAGAGGTGAAAATATTCCGGGGGTTAGTCCTCGAAAGGAGAACCTCCCCAACTCCACCCTTCTCTATATTATTGCCATCGGGCTGTGAACTCCAATGACTTTTCGAAGCATCGTTTATGAGGTTGTTAGAGTCGAGTACAGGAGTTTGGGTAGAATCAAGGACCGTTCCCACTTTGACTCCTTTTTCCTTATCTTCCTTTGGGGAAATAT
>JBFMAE010000322.1:0-5222 GCA_040756085.1 Thermodesulfobacteriota bacterium
GAACTCAAAGAAAGAATCCTGTTGGGAATCAAAGAAATCAACGATTCACCCGTAGTGCATCGCTGGAAGAAATTCAATTTCGCTCATGCTTTTTAACGTAAACATATTAATGAAACGATATACTAGTTTATTTGGTTTTTAAGAACTCATTGAATCAATGACGCCTCTCTGTAAGAGAAATGTTGTCGATCCAGACCGTCCCGGAGATGAAGCGGTCAAATTTATCGGTCCTTTCTCTCCTGACCCTCACCAGACCCCCCTGGGATTGGGCTGGAGTCCGAAAGGCGACAGTCAATTCCCTCCACCCATTGTCTCCGATCAAGGACTCTGATGCTTTATGGAAGGCTGGACCCACTCCTGAGATCTCTATCTTAAGACCGCTTTTGGTTGTCACCTCTTTCGTCTTCATATGAGCTTTGAGCACATACTCGGTATCGGGTTTCAATGCCACGAATTGATAGAGATGTTGAAAATCGACGTTCTCCTTTCCATTAAAGGTGATCTTTATTGAACCCTTTCCCTCTGAGGCGACCGTATGGTCGAAGGAAACCTCGGCTCCAGAGACGGTCACGATCTTCCAATCGAATCCGCCCCCCAGGATCTTCTCCCTTTCAAATCCTCCATTGGTCACCAGGTTTCCATCAGACGGAACGGGAAGTCCCTCCTCCCGAAGTCTGGCATTCCAGACCTCAAATGCCCCGTTGAGATCTCCCCGGGAGATGAGAAATTCGATATGACGGAGGGCTTCATCCCGATTACTTTTAAAACCATAAGAGGCTTTCTTTCTCCAGGCCATTTTTGCCGATTCCCTGTCGCCGGTTTCATAGAGATAGGAGAGATATTGCCTGAAGGAAGAGGGTTCTCTGGGAACGATCTTTTCCAAGATGAAGTCTGTATCGTTGATCGCCCTGAAAAGGACTTCATAGACCAGAGCACTCTGGTTCGGATAATTTGAAAGAATATAGATGAAATGGGAAAGCGCCTTTTCAAAGTTCTCCTGCTGGAGGAGAAGATTTCCCGTGACCCACCTCCCCTGATAACCGACAGGGAAGACCCGGATGGCATTTTCTAAAGCCTGCTCGGCGAAATGGTTTTCACCCATCTTCTGAAAGATCTTTGCCAGATTGAGCCAGTATTCCTGCCCGAGGGGGTTTCTTTCAATTGCCTTTCCGAGATAATCGAGCGACTCCTTGAGATCGATATGCCGGATATCCCACTGGTGGAGGAGTCCCAATCGATAAAATGGGTCAGGATTGGATGGGTTGAGCCGGATAGCTTTGAGAAGGCTCTCTTTTGAAAGGTTTGTATGGTAGAGATAGACTCCCCTCCATAGGGAAAGGATGTGATAGCCCGCACCCAGAGAAATGATGAGGATCAGAATGGAAAGGATATACCGTTTCATGGAGAATAAGACCCTCCCTACCCCTCACTCTTCCATAAAAGGAGGAGAGAAAATTTAGGTTGAAACCGATTCTTCTTCTGAGGTATAGGGAAGCTCCTTCTTTTTCCCATCCTTTCCATAGTAGTAATGGTATCGGTAATAATAATATCCATAGTCGCTCCGGTGGATATCCACCCGGTTGATCACGACCCCGAGAATTTTGGCATTCACCTGACGAAGGATCTCTTTTGTCCGCTGGAGGGTCTCTCTCGACGTCTTCCCACCCAATACCACGAGGATGACTCCATCTACAGAGGTCGAGAGGATGATCGAGTCGGCAAAACCGAGGGCTGGCGGAGAATCGAGAATGATGTGGTCGAACCTATTCCCAAGAGACTCCATCATCTCTTTAAAAAGGCTTGAGCCAATCAGCTCCGAGGGATTCGGAGGGATTGGGCCGGATGGGATAAAATAGAGATTAGGAACTCCGGTTTTTTTAAGAATCGAATCAAGCGTTGCATTGCCGGAGAGAAAGTTCGATAGCCCCGCACCGTTCTCTTCGGCAAGGATCCTGTGAATCCTCGGATGTCTCATATCCCCATCGATGATCAACACCTGAGCCCCGGTCTGGGATAAGACAATGGCCGTATTGATGACAGTCGTGGTCTTTCCCTCTGACGGATTGGGACTGGTGATGGCAATCCTCTTCGGGGGCTTTTCAGAGAAAGAGAGGAGGATGGAGGTCCGGATGTTCCGGTAAGCCTCTGAAAGGATCGATTTGGGATGACCGAAGGTCACCAGTTCCACAGGATAGGAGGCCCCTCTCTCCAGTCGTTTTTTTCTTTCATAGGAGATCTCCGGGACCATTCCAAAGGAGGGAAGTCGAATCAACTGTTCCACCTCTTCAGGTGTCTTTACCGTGTTATCAAGATATTCAAAGAAAAAGGCCAAGCCCACCCCAAGGAAGAGGCCGACCACAGCAGCCAGAAGGAGGTTCAGCTTTTTATTGGGCTTGTAAGGAGCCCTGGGAAATTCGGCCTGGTCAACGATCTGAATGTTACTGGCTGTAATGCCGGCTGAGACACCTGCCTCTTTCATCCTCTGGAGCAGGTTCTTATAGAGTTCCTTGTTCGTATCGGCCTCGCGTTTCAGGATGTTATACTGGATGGCCTTATCCTTCATCTCAACGACTTTGGCCTTCTGCTGTTCGAAGGCTTCTCGAATCAAGGTTTCCTTCCAGAGGCTCGATTCATAGTCATTCCAGATACCGTTGATGACCCTTTGTGTTTCGGTATCGATCCGCTTCTGGATCGATGCCATCTGTGTTTTGAGGCGGACCATCTCCGGATATTCAGGCTTGAAGGTTTCCGAGAGCTTCATATATTGGGCCTCGAGCTGGATATAGGCCTGTCTCAGGTCCATGATCAATTTGTTGTCGAGGATGGAGGGAAGGGAATCGGTATCTTTGGCCTTCGTCTGCTTATACAAAACCTCTTTTACTATGCGCTCTGATTCGGCCTTCGTCAGCGCTTCATTCAGTTCGGTGAGGCGCTGCATGGTGATATTCTCTTTCTCCTCTAAAGAAATAATTCCATGCTTGCTCCCGAATTCCTGGAGGTTTTCATCAGACCTCTCGACACTGGCCTTCAGATCATTCAGTTGTCCGGTCAACCATTCCTTGGCCTGTTGGATTGCAATAAAACGGGATTCCAAATTCTGCTGAATGTAGGTGGCCGCCAGAGTATTCGTGACATTCTTACAGAGTTCGGGGTCAGGTGAGTCGTAGTGAATCTTAACGATTCGTGAATTCCGGATGGGCTCGATCTTCAACTTACCGAGAAACTGATCGACCAGAGGACTATCTTTCTCATCCTCGGATAGACTCTCGGATGGAGTCTTAGATGAATCCTTACTGAAGGAAGCGAAGAGGCCAAAGATGGATTTTTTCATCTCCGATTTCCACTTCTGAAAAGGGGTCTCGGGCTTCGGCTGAAACTCCGGGTGCTCGGAAAGCTTAAGAGTTTGAACCACTTTTCTGGCAAGCGTACGACTTTCAAGAATCTTGTGCTGGGTCTGGAAATAATCCATGTCCCACATATTGATAGCAAAGATCTCTTTAAAATCGACAATCTGGGGATTCTCCTTGTTGATCTGGATGGTGGTCGTCCCCCTGTAGATGGGTTTCATCGTGAAAGTGGCCACCGCAGTGGTGATCACCACGATGAGAAAGAATGCGATGATCGTCCACTGTCTCTTCCGGATAACTTTCCAGTAGTCCCTTAAATTGACCTCCTTCTCTTCTGGAGGTGGTAGGGGGGAATATCCTGGCGGTAGAGGAAGCTGGTAGGGTTCATCAAAAAAGGAAATCTGTTTCATTTCAATCTCCTATAAAGAGCCGAGGCCGACTGACCCAACACGGCCTTTTATAAAATCCCAGAGTTCACTCAACACTGCCTTCGTGCCGCTTCTGGGAACGATGATGATATCATTCTCCTTTAGGTAAAGGTCTTCCTCTTGCCCCTTCTGAATGGCATAGACATTGACAGAAATGATCTCCTTACCGGGCCCTTTTCCCGAATATCTAAAGATCTTGGTTTCAGAACCAGCGGCTTCAGATTTCAGCCCCCCTGCCAGGGTAATGGCCTGACTGACATCCAATCTCTTACCTCTGAGAGGGAAACCACCTGGAGCTTTCACTTCGCCACCGACAAATATCTTGCCTGATACCGGGATGTTAATGACATCACCATTGATCAGCAAGAAGTTGAGGGTCAAGTCGCCTCTGACCAGTAAATCCTCAAGGTCGATGACAAAGGTTTGAGGTCTCTCTTCGACAGGCGCTTTTTCCTCACTCTTCTTAGCAGTTTCATCTTCCCTGCCGGGGGGCCGGATTAGAAAGAGCAACTGCCCTGCGTCTTCTTTAAGCCCTCCGGACAGGGCCAGCAGATCGAGGATCGTCTTCTGGCCACTGACATCATAGACACCGGGCTTTTCCACTGCCCCCATAACCGAGATCCGTTGATTCCGGTACTCTTTAATGAAGACACTGACATGGGGATTCTGAAAATATTTTTCAGCCAGAAGATCACGAATCTCTTTCTCCAGTTCATTGGCCGTGAGCCCCTTTACCCTTAAAATCCCGAGCAGGGGAAGGCTGATGTTCCCCTGAGAACTGACCCTGACGGTCTTATTCAACTTTTCATCCTCGAAGACAGAAATTTCGAGGAGATCCTCGGGCCCGATTTTATAATCGCGATAGGGGTCCCTTTTCGATGAAAGGGCGTTCATCAGGATCTTCTCGTTCATCGCCTTCACCTGTCTGGAAGACTCGATCTCCTTAATTTGAATTTCTGGAGAGACAGCCTCCTTTTTAGGAGGAGAGGAGACACAGGAGAGGGCGGAGGCTGCAAGGAGAAGAAAGATGAGGGAAAAAGTGAATATTCTTGAAACCATCATTCCCCCTTTCTAAAAAAACCCAGCAAAGCGATTCAATCTGCCCCGCTGGGCTTTAGATTCATAGAGTGTTAATTAGTTTTTAGGGGGGACAGATAGGGATCCTGTCATGATCTTCATCTTTAGATACAGCCAACAAAACCACTACCCCCACTGCTACAGTGGCAAGACCAATTCCTGCCCATGTCCATGGAGAAAGGCCTAAGAATTCCTCTCTGTCGTTACCGGTTCCTGTCTCGCCCGCCTGCGCAACCATCACCTTTGGCGACCTCTTTGCCGTGATGGATGGGATTGTTACTGATTCTTTCGAAGAGAGTGCGGCCAGAACCGCACGATCCTGGTCCAAGATGGAAAGGGAACCCTGAACGCTTTTCACTGTCACCGAACC
>JBFMAE010000323.1:0-6870 GCA_040756085.1 Thermodesulfobacteriota bacterium
AGTGGAAATCTGCCACCTCGCCACGAACAGCGGTGCAAAACTGGCAGAGACCCTTCATCGGAAATCGGAGCAGCTGAAAAAAATGGGACCCAATCCATGTGTAGGAAAAATATAAATTTGAAATTCGAATATCGGGCGAAGCGTCCGTTAAGGACCAATTCGAAACAAAAATGTCAAACCCTAAACTCGAAACCCCAAACTCTAAACAAACTCAAATTTCCAACGCACAAAACTCAAAACGATATAATCTTATGAGCTTTAGATTTTGGGATTTGTTTAGAATTTTGAGCTTAGTATTTAGAGTTTAAACCATTTCGGGTTTCGTGCTTCGGATTTGAAAATGGGAGGAATCGATGATCAAGGCCGAACAAAAACCGATGGAAGAACTTTTAAGATATCTCAACCCTTACAATAAGATCCTGCTTTCAGGATGTGGGGCCTGTGTCACTGTCTGCCATGCGGGAGGCGAGAAGGAGGTGGGTCTGCTCGCTTCGGGTCTCACGATGGCGAGAAGGAAGATGGGAAAAAGGATCGAGATCCTGGAGGCAACGCCTGCCCGTCAGTGCGAACCTGAGTTCGCCCTGGAGTTGACCGAAACCATTGAGAAGGTGGAGGCAGTCGTCTCCATCGCCTGCGGGGTGGGCGTCCAGACATTGGTCCACCATTTCCCCAAGACTCCTGTATTCCCGGGGGTCAATACCACCTTCCTGGGGGAAACCGTAGCACATGGAGTCTGGGAAGAACGTTGCCAGGCCTGTGGAAACTGCGTCCTCGAAAAGACCGGAGGAGTCTGCCCGATTTCGCGATGTGCCAAACAACTCTTCAACGGACCTTGCGGTGGATCTTCCAAAGGGAAATGTGAAATCAAACGGGAGAGCGATTGTGCCTGGCAGCTCATCTACGATCGTCTCACGACCCTGGGCCAGCTTCACAAACTGGAGGACATCATCCCGGCGAGGCGTTGGGGAGTGGAATCGAGAGATAGTGGACCGAGAAGAATCGTGAGGGAGGATCTCAAGGTATGAAGGCAGGAAGCAATCTGGAAAAGATTTTAGAGAAAGGACTTTTTGCGGTCACGGGTGAACTGGGTCCTCCAAAGGGCAATGACGTGAGTGTCATCAAACGGAAGGCGGATCTCCTGAGAGGGTATGTGGATGCGGTCAATGTCACAGATAACCAGACCGCCATCGTCCGGATGTCGAGCATCGTCACTTCTTCCCTCCTCATTCAGATGGGGCTGGAGCCGGTGATGCAGATGGTCACCCGGGACCGGAATCGCATCGCCATTCAAAGCGACATCTTCGGCGCCACAGCTCTGGGCATTAAAAATATGCTCTGCCTTTCCGGGGACCATCACACCTTTGGAAACCAGGTGGATTCGAAGAACGTCCATGATCTCGACTCCATTCAACTAATTCAATGTGTTCAGACGATGCGCGACCAAGGGACGCTCCTCGGGGGAGAGGAGAAGATCGAAGGGGAGATCAAACTCTTCATCGGTGCTGCAGAGAATCCCTTCGGTGATCCTTTCGAATTCCGGGCCATCCGGCTGGGTAAGAAAGTGGCCGCCGGTGTCAATTTCATCCAGACCCAGTGCATCTATGATATGAATCGGTTTAAGGAATGGATGAAGATGGTTCGGGATCGGGGGCTTCACGAGAAGGTTCACATCCTGGCAGGTATCACCCCGCTCAAATCTGGAGGTATGGCCCGATATATGGCTAAAAATGTCTCCGGCATTATCATCCCTGACGAGATCATCGATCGGGTCGTCAAAGCGAAAAAACCGGCAGAAGAGGGGATCAAGATTTGTGTTGAACAGATCCAAGAACTGAAAGAGATCAAAGGGGTTCACGGGGTTCATATCATGGCCATCGAATGGGAACAAATGGTCAGTCAGATCACCGAAATGGCCGGACTGTTACCCCGTCCCAAGTTAGGATAGAGGAGAAAAACTATGACATTCAAGGAACGTTTGGATTCAGGAAAATTTACAGTCGTCGTCGAGCTCCAGCCGCCAAAGGGAAATGACCTCTCCGAGGTTTATGAAAATGTAGAACTCCTGAGAGGACGGGTGGATGCGATCAACGTGCCAGACCTCCAGAATGCGATCATGAGGCTGGGGTCTCTCTCTGTGTGCGCCCTGCTGAAGGCGAAAGGGATGGAGGTGAT
The DNA here is from genome assembly GCA_040756085.1 of Thermodesulfobacteriota bacterium. Taxonomy (GTDB): domain Bacteria; phylum Desulfobacterota; class BSN033; order BSN033; family UBA1163; genus JBFMAE01. Next base: position 2,173 of record JBFMAE010000323.1, read on the forward strand.
CTGCAATCTCTCCTGTAGCGATCGAAACCGATTGGCACTCCAATCTGAACTCTTGAATGCCTCAGCCCTGGGGTTGAAGAACGTCTTACTCCTCCAGGGTGACCATCCATCCATTGGAGACCACTTCGAAGCCCAACCGGTCTTTGATCTTGACGTGATGAGTTTGCTCGGGGCGGCCAAGCGCCTTCAGGAGGGTTACGACCTGATGGGCAACGATCTCCAGGGAAAACCCCAGTTTTGTGTGGGCGCCCAGATCAATGCAGCGGCCAAAGGTCATATCCTCGATTTGGAGGTGATGGATATGGAGAAGAAGATTCGCACGGGGGTCGATTTCTTCTTCACGAACTCGATCTACGATGTGAGCCTTTTTGAACCCTTTGTTAAAAAAGTGGCTCACTTCAAGGTCCCTATCATTGTTGGCATCACCCTGCTCAAATCGGTCGGCATGGCCCGCTATGTGAATAAGCATGTGGAGGGGGCTTCCATTCCGGATTCGATCATCGAACAACTGATGAGGGCCTCCGATAAACAGGAAGCGAGCATAAAGATCGCCGGGGACCTGATCCGGTCACTGAGATCGCTTTGCCAGGGTATCCAGATCATCCCCATCGGATGGGAGAAGCTGGTCCCTGCTCTACTGGACCATGTAGGGCTGTGAAAGAAAAACAGGCGTCTTAACCTTAACCTAAAGACCTGATATCTATCGGTATGAAGGAATCCGCTTCGCTTGTCAGCCCTTGGGGGATATGTTATTTTGAAAAAGGTATGGAGACCAGAAAACCTTCCCCATCAATGAAAAGAAGAAGGGCCGCTGGCCGAATCGCCCTGCTCAATAAAAAGGTGGGGCCAGAGATGTTTCAGTCCATTGCCGAACTGGGAAACGATGGAATCCTGGTATTTGACGAACATCATCGGATCGAATATGCAAATCGGATGGCCTCAGAGATCACAGGGTATTCAAATGGAGAGTTGCTGAATATGACCGTCCTCTCCTTATTAGATAAACCCCATCAATCCTTTATCGAAGACCTCTTCATCCACCCTGACCGTTACGGGGAAAAAACGTGTACGGAGGTTCAACTCCTTTCCTCTACCGGTGAGGTAAAAGAGGCTGAAGTCTGCATTGCCTTAACCCAAACACCTCCTGGCACTCGCAAAGGGTATGCCTATCTCCGGGATATCACAGAGTCGAAACGAATGGAATGGAAGATTCGAGAGGCGACCCAACAATTCGAGAAGATTGCGGAGATGGGTGACGACGGGATCGTAGTCTTTGATCCGGATTTTAAGATCATCTTCTCCAACCAGATGGCCTCTGAAATCACCGGGATTCCTAAAGAAGAGCTGATCGGAAGAAATTTCTTTACGGTGATCGGAAAAGAGGACAAGGAATTTCTTGAGGGGACCGTCACCCGGGGGGTGGGAATGGGTGAGAAGCTCTGTACCGAAATGACCATTCTGACCCCTCATGGCGATGTCAAGGATGCAGAGGTGTGTATCGCCTTGGCCAAGTCTGATACAGGGGAGATCAAGACCTATGCCTATATCCGTGACATCACGGCCCGGAAAAAATTCGAAAGGGATCTCAAGGATTCCGAGGAAAAGCTCAGAAACCTTTTCGAAAGAGTCAGACATGGCCTCTTCATCAGTTCGAAGGAGGGCAAGTTTTTGGACTGCAACCAAGCCCTCCTCGATATACTGGACTATCCTACTAAAGAGGATTTTCTCCGGATCGATATCGCCCACGATCTCTATGCAAATCCTAAAGATCGGGAGATCTTTCAGGAGAGGATTGAAAGAGACGGTTATGCCAAAGACATGGAGGTCGAATTTAAGAAGAAGAATGGAGAAAAGATTACGGTCTTGCTGACCGGCCATCCCATCAAAAATGAGAATGGAGAAATTGTTGGCTACGAAGGGATCAATTTAGATATTTCAGAGAGAAAGCGGATCGAAAACGAGCTCCGGGAGGCCAACGAGTTCTTCATGAACCTGATCGAAAGCTCAGTGGATGGGATTATTGCCGCAGACATGAAAGGGAATATCTTCATCTTCAATAAAGGAGCGGAGGTCCTTACCGGACATAAGGCTGAAGAGGTCATTGGTAAAATCCACATCACCCAGATCTATCCGGAGGGAGTGGCTAAAGAGATCATGAAGAAACTCCGAAGCCCTGAATATGGTGGGGTCGGGAAACTCAATCCCACTCAGTTCAATGTCGTTAATAAAGCCGGAGAGGAGATTCCCTTTCAACTCTCAGCCGCTCTCATTTATGACGGATCAGGAAACGAAGTCGCCAGCGTCGGTATCTTCACGGACCTGAGGCCTCGCCTGATGATGGAGAAGAAGCTCCAGGAGACCCACCTTCAATTGGTCAGTTCAGAGAAGATGGCTTCTCTTGGAAAGCTTGCCGCAGGTATCGCTCATGAGATCAACAACCCTCTGGGGGGAATTCTTATCTATTCCAGCCTGATGATGGAGGATCTCTCAGAGGAAGACTCCAAGCGAGGGGATTTGGCTCGAATCGTTCAAGAGGCTGGTCGCTGCAAGGAGATTGTCAAGAGTCTCCTGGAATTCGCCCGTCAGACTGAACCAAAGATGGAGCCCACCGACATCAACCGTGCCATCAATGACGGTCTCTTCTTCTTAGTCAATCAAGCCCTCTTTCACAATATCCAAATCGTCAAGCAATTTGACCCCTTCCTACCTTTCGTCCGGGGAAATGCCAGTCAATTGAAACAGGTCTTCATGAATATCATTGTGAATGCGGCAGAGGCCATGCATGGCAACGGGACGCTTACCATCACTACCTCCCCTGCCCAAGATCGAAAGACGGTCTTTGTGAAATTTACCGATACCGGTGAAGGCATTCCCGAAGAGAACCTCACCCGGATTTTCGATCCCTTCTTCACTACCAAGGAAGTGGGAAAGGGGACCGGATTGGGCCTTGCCACTTCTTACGGTATTATCGAGGATCACGGAGGTAAGATCAGCGTAAAGAGTAAGGTCGGTGAAGGAACGACCTTTACGATCGAACTTCCCATCCACCTGGGGACTCAGGCAATCTTGGAGGACAGCCAATCCATTAAATGAGGTAGAAAATGAACCCAACGCAACAGGCCCATCAAAAAGAAAACTCATTCCTGTCAGAAGTCGTTCAGGCCAGTGGCGAAAAGATACAGGGCTGTTATCAGTGCCAGAAGTGTTCGGCGGGATGCCCGGTCGCTTATGCGATGGATATTCTCCCCAACCAGATCCTCCGCCATATCCAATACGACCATCGGGAAAAGGTCCTCTCTTCAAAAACGCTCTGGATATGTGCCTCCTGCTATACCTGCAGTGTGCGATGCCCAAACAATATCGATATTGCCAGGATCATGGATACCTTGAGATCCATGGCAATCCGTTCCGGGATCAAACTGGGGGAAAAGGATATCCCTCTCTTTCATTCCGTCTTCCTGGATACCATCAAATCGAAAGGCAGGATTCACGAACTGAGCCTCATCCTCCAATTCAAATCCAAGACCCGGGATTTTTTCAAAGACGCTGGGTTGGGTTTGAAGATGTACCGGAAAGGGAAGATCAAACTCTTTCCGTCCAAGTTTGGTGGAGGAAAAGAGATTCGGGAAATCTTCAACGCTTATGAGAGATTTCAGAAAAAGTCTTGAAATCTATAGAATAGAGAGCGTAAGTAGTTTTTCAGAGCTCTTATAAGAAAGGGGAGATAAGGTGAAAGGCATTTCCTATTACCCTGGATGCTCCCTTCACGGGACCGCCAGAGAGTATGACGATTCGATTCGAGGCGTATCGAACCTCCTCAATATCCCACTCCACGAGTTAGAGGACTGGACCTGTTGTGGCGCCAGTTCTGCTCACTGTACGGATGAAGAACTGGCAATCGATCTGGCCGCTCGAAATCTCGCCATAGCAGAGAAGAGCGATCGAGAGCTACTCGTTCCCTGTGTGGCGTGTTATAGCCGGTTCAAAACGGTAGAAAAAGAGTTTAAGGAACACTCAAAGAAACTCCGTTTTTCTTATCAGGGAAATGTTCCTATACGATATGCCTTGGACTTCTTCTGTGATGGACCCATCCTTGAGGAGATAAAGAAAAAGCAGACCAGACCTCTCTCCGGACTGAAGGTCGTCTGTTATTACGGGTGCCTCACGGTACGGCCTCCGAAAATGACCGGAATCCGGGAATATGAAAATCCTCATCATATGGACGTTTTGATGGAACGGATGGGCGCTGAGCCCGTTCCCTGGTCCTATAAGACCGATTGTTGCGGGGCCAGTCTCGTCATGACACGAACAGACATCGTGAGAAAATTGAGCGAACGGATTCTCTCCATGGCCAAGGAAGCAGAGGCCGACTGCCTGGTCACAGGCTGTCCAATGTGTCAGGCCAATCTCGACACCCGCCAGAAAGAGATCGAAAAGGAGACCGGGGAAAAATTCGATCTTCCCGTCCTCTATTTTACAGAGCTGATGGGATTGGCTCTGGGTCATAAGGAGGTCAAAAAATGGCTGGGGCGCCATATCACCAATCCCATCAAGGTGTTGAGTACAAGGGGACTAGTATATCGTTTCATTAATATGTTTACGTTAAAAAGCATGAGCGAAATTGAATTTCTTCCAGCGATGCACTACGGGTGAATCGTTGATTTCTTTGATTCCCAACAGGATTCTTTCTTTGAGTTC
>JBFMAE010000324.1:0-10741 GCA_040756085.1 Thermodesulfobacteriota bacterium
TCGATGCGAGATTGACATCCATTATGAGAATATCCAAAGAGAGATGCAAAATATTTTTGAAACCATTGGTATTGCCGCTTAGGCATATCGACAATCTTTTGTCGATATCAATTTACTAAGGGCCTAATGGCCAAAATATAAAACTCTTTGCGTTTTGGAATTAGAAAATTTGGATTTTGAGCTTATTTTGCCTGCCTGCTCTGCCTACCGCAGGCAGGCGCATGCAGGGATTTCGGATTTAAATATAAGTGGAGGAGGAAGGATTATTTCTTTTTAGACTCGGTTAAAAACTGAAGATACCCATCGACCACTTTTTGGGGGTCCAGGTTAAGGGATTGGGCATACCCTTTTAAGAACCCTTTCAGATAAACGAGAGCAGGAAGTTTCTCCCAGGCCTCTTCTTCAATCCACTCCAAAATCTTCGTATTGATCCTTGTTTCCAAGGAGATGGTCTTGAGATCGATCCCCATCTTTTCTCGAATCGATTTCAGTGTATTCCCGCGATAGACCTCCTCTTCGGTGTGGATGAAAAGCCTTGTAAAAGAGAGGGGGGCTTCTCTCTCCCTCGGGATTCCCTTCCCCTCAATCGGTTCTTCCCATGTTTGCCCCTCAGGGATTTGAAAATGGGCCTGGTCATATTTCTTCCTCAATGTCTCGTCCATCAGAACCCGATAAGCCTCTTCAATAGCGGCTTGAATTTCATTTATTTCCTGCTCGGAGAAGAGGGAATAAATCGCTGGTGAATCGGTATGGAAGGTTTCTTTGGCATGTTCATAGGCCCTTTGGATCTCTTTAGCCGTAGCGTTGGGGCTCAATTCCAGGATATCATAGTAAGTTTGCTCTTCAATCCGTTTCATACGGATCCTCATTAAAATTTGAAAGGCATCTGATGACGATTGGCCAGTTTGGAAGCAATCTCCATCACACATTGGGCAGCCCTGGACTTAGCATTCTCCAAGACCAACGGCCTTCTCCTCCGGACAGAATTGCCCACATCTTGATCGTAAACGATATAACCCAGATAGTGAAGGTGGATGCCGAAGTATTTCTGGCAGGCGCTTTGAATTGCAAAACCAATCTCGACATCCTTTTTAGTCCAAACCTGATTGAGAATCAGGTTGGGCCGAAAAGCCTTTATCTCCTCCACCAACATCCTGGCAGCCTCCTCATCCACTTTCTTCACTGCATCGATGAGGTCATGGGGATTTTTTATCCCCATCTCATTCTTAAGATCCATCGCTCCATCGATCAACTCCTTGACCGGATAGGAGGTAATGGATTGCCTTAGCCTCCGATAAAAGGCGCTCTTGAGAAACCGATAAGTATTTTCTATCGACGTGGGTTCGGGGATCATGATCAGGATTCCGCCATCCGACATCAGGAAGAAGTCAAGAACACTCAGAGCGCTGCCGCCCCCTAAATCGATCAGGATGTAATCGCTTTCCAAGCTATTGATGGATCTTAGGATTTTCTGCCTCTGAACATTTTTTGCATCCGCCGCATTGATAAGATCCTGTGCACCGGTGAGGAGTTGAAGATTGGGAATGCCAGTAGGGATGAGCACCTCGTGGAGATTGGAAACTCTCTTTTTAATGAAATCGGAAAGAGAGAGGGCAGGACGAGAAATCCCCAAAAAGGTGTGAAGGTTTGCTCCTCCTAAATCGGCATCAACGAGGATAACCCGGGCACCCGATTTTGAAAGACAGACCCCGATATTAGCGGTGATAAAACTCTTCCCGCTCCCACCCTTGCCACCTCCGATGGTCCAGATCACTTTACGATCATCATGTTGAGTCTGACCCATTTTTTTATTGGTTACTCTGAAAATATTTTCTGAATTCCCCCAAACCTCGTTCGCATCTGCCTGCCAACAGAAAGAAAGGGAGTTAGGGGTGGGATTCATCCCACAGCCCCTCGATCTTTTGATGGCAATGACGGCATTCTCCTTTCACCATCTCATTTTTTACCACCCGAAATCCTACCCTTTCGATCACCCTCCGTCCACAATGAGGGCAAAAGGTATCTTCGCCCTTCTCCCCCGGGATATTGCCGCAATAGACATATCGAAGTCCTGCCTTCATACCAATCTCCCTGGCTCGGTGAAGTAAAGAAGGAGGGGTTCGCGGAAGGCCGAGCATTTTATAAGTCGGATAGAACGCAGAGATATGCCAAGGGACCTCCGGTCCCAACGAAAGGATGAACTGAGCGATCTCTTCATACTCCTGATCCGAGTCGTTCAGAGTGGGGATGACAAGGGTCGTGATTTCCACCCAGATCCCCATCTGTCTCATCAACTGAAGGTTTTCCAAAACCGGCTTCAGTCTCGCCCCGCAGACCTTTTTATAAAATTCCTCCTGGAAACTCTTCAAATCGACATTCGCCGCATCCAAGTAGGGCTGGATCATCCTGAGGGCTTCCTCGGTCAGGTAGCCATTGGTGACGAAGATATTTTTAATCCCTTCCCTTTTGGCCAGGACAGCGGTCTCGTAGGCATATTCGAAATAAATGGTAGGTTCGGTATAAGTGTATGAGATCGACCGGCATCGGGATTCCTTGGCCATTGAAACGATTTGAGAGGGAGAGACGACCGAGCCTTCAATGCGGCCTTCCTCCCTGGGCATCTGGGAGATCTCGTGATTCTGACATTGAAGGCATCGAAAATTGCAACCCACCGTGGCAATAGAGAAGGAAGTCGATCCTGGATAGAGATGAAAGATGGGCTTCTTTTCAATGGGGTCCACATTCAGGGAGATTGCACGGCCATAGACGAGGGTGTAAAATTTTCCTTCTCGGTTCTCCCTTACCCCGCAGATCCCCCGCTTTGAAGGTGAGATGGTGCATCGATGGTTGCAGAGGGAACACTGCACCTTCCCTTCCTCCAAAGGACTGTAAAGCATAGCCTCCCTCATCCTCACCTTTTCTGTCTCCGTGCAAGACTCGTCCTGATCCAATAAGGGACAGCATCTATAGATCAAAACGGGGAAGTTGGCTTAGGACGTATTCGCGTATTGCCTGTGGAGTGGGGAGGTCCCAGAGGAGCTTGCTTTTCCGAATGAGGGGGAGGAGCAGTTCTTTGAATCGACCACCACAAGAGCACTGTTCCGTACCACGGATGGGATGATGCTGGTTCTTTTTGAATGGGACCATTCTGTCCTGGAAACATTTGGGACAACGGAGTACACTTTTTGACCCAGACATCTTCCCCCTTTTCGCCAGAGGTTTTCCGTCAATCTCAACAATGTCCATGGCGAAGTCGATCACCCGTGCATTAATAATCGAAGTGCCCACCCCATAAGCATCCACCACAGGATTGAGGCTCAGGATTCGTTTCTCATCCAGACCGCCGCTAACAAAGATCTGAACATGTCCAAACCCCCTTAAATTCAGTTCCCAGCGAATCTCCTCGATAATCTTCTGAAAGTCTCCCCGCCTCGAACTTGGAGTATCGAGCCGGATCCCGAAGAGTTTCTTCCCAAGGGCTTCAGCGACCCGTATGGCTTCGATTTTTTCATCATTAAAGGTATCGATGAGGGAAACCCGCTTGACTTTCGGGTGGATCACCTCATCAAAGGCCTTCGTTGCTTCTACGGTATCCCCCATAATCAGGATCAATGCATGTGGCATGGTGCCCATCGGCTCCTCACCGATCAACTCTGCATTCTTCACCACCGACACCCCGTCACAGCCGCCGATGAAGGCGCTCCGCTCCACCATGGGTGCGATCACCGGATGAATCCGTCTGGCACCAAAACTGATTACCCGTCGATCCCCGGCCGCCTTTTTACAGCGGGCGGCCTTTGTAGCCACGCCCGATGCTTGACAGAGCAGACCAAGGAGAGATGTCTCATAGATACCGAAATCGCTATACATCCCTTCGATTTCCATAATGGGTTCGAAAGCCCGAAAGATTGTCCCCTCCTTCATTGCCCTGACATTGACCTTCAGGTCTTTCAGCAGATAAGCCGCCTCATCAACTCCTGCCAGCACGCCCCACCCATAATCTTCCGGGAAACGTTTGGCAATGAATTCGGCTTTCACCCATTTATCAATCTTCTTTGCCTTGAGGACTTCCATCGTTCTCACAAAATAGACATCGGTCATTTTTCCGGCCTTAATGTCTTTTGGATCAGCAATATGGAACATGCGATTCTCCCAGGAAATGATATTAGAATTTTATTTTATATAACAAAAATTTACCACCCATGTCTATAAAAATATTTAAGAAAATATTGCTGATAAATTCAAGGGACAGAAGATGGTAGAAGTTGAAAAGGAAACTCTTTATTATCAGGAATCTCATCAGGTTTTAAATGGTCTCAATATTCTAAGATGATAAGTTAAATCTCTTTTTTTCATCCGATTCTATTACGTTTTACCAATCTAATAATTGTAGAAATTTGGCATTTAAATTGCTCCCTTTTTTGAGTAGATTTGAAACATTCTTTAAGGCAAAAAATCATAAGAGCTCAATAATATTTATTTTTATAACTCTCCCTCAAATTTTTGGAGAGGCTCAAAAGTTATGATCAGTAACAAAAGGATTTCAATTTTGTTACTTATGTTCATTTTTGGCCTTGTCATCGAGGTACGGGCTGAAACAGTTAAATCATTTAAAATCGCTGCTTTTCGAGAAAACATCATTAAAATTAATGAAAGTGAAGTTATAATGAAGACAACGACAAAATCTGTTCAGGATTGGGGAGCTAAAAGAATAAAATTTCTATTTTCAGAATTTGGGCAATCCATTTTAAATCCATATCCAGATACGATTAAAGATTTTAAAAACAGAGGAGGACTGCCAACGCTTAAACTTCTGAAATCTAAAAGCACAGAAGTGTTCATATTGTTCCATCTTTCTTTTGACCCAAAAGAAGGATACCTGTTTTTTGAGATGAATTTATAACCGTTGTTTTATCCGTCTTGTTTGAGATCTTCTCCTCGTATTGAAGTGATGTAAGGAGCCTGTCATGGAAAGTGAATATTTTAATTTTCTAATCTTCGACCATGAAACTTCCAGGACAAGACGCCTGAGGATAAATAAAGAGACTTTAAAAATTGGATTTTATCTCCTTGCCTTTATCCTGCTTTCAACCACATTCTTCTTTTGCGATTACATCCAGGTCAAGAAGAAATCCTTTAACCTGAATCGATTAAGTCAGGAGATACAGGTCCAGAAATCCCAGGTTCAATTTTTCTCAGCACGGATTGAAGACCTTGAAAAGAAGCTTTTAAAATTGAAGGATGCAGACAGGAGGATCCGCATCATCGCCAATCTGGAAAGGGGACAGGAGACGAACCCTTTCATAGGCATGGGCGGCCCCTCCCCCTTTCTGAATCATGAGAAGGAGTAATGGGGTCAATTCTTCATTCGTTACATTTTGCATCAAGATGTTTGAACAAGGCTTGAAGGTCTCGGTCATTTCTCAGTCGTTCCTTCAATCTCCTCCGCTCCTGACTCACCGAAGTATACCCAATCCCTAAAAGCTTTCCAATCTCATGCCCCTTTAACCCTCCCACCCGGTAAAGAAGCTCCATGGCCAGCTGCCGAAGAACTCCCTTCTCCTTCCTTATCTCTTCTATTGTTTTTCCCGTTTCCCGCTCGATAACCTCAAGGATCGTCTGTTTTGCCCGATACTTACGAATCTCGCGGAGAGAAGGACTCTCCCGATCCTCTTCCCCCTTGAGAAGCGTACCACTGACCCAAGAAATGAATTCCTCTCCTCCGAGAAGGCTCTGTCCAATGATGTTGTCCTTGATCTCTAGCCCTCCCGCTATATCCGCATAGAGTGCTTCTTGATAGGCTCGCCTACTACGGTCCGTATCTCCACCATATTCCTCGAGAATTACATCGTATTCAATAAATGGTTCCCGCCTCCTCTTCTCCAGATAGCCACGCAGGCTACTCCAGGGATAGTGATTCAGGTAGTGGACCTTCTCTCTAAGGGATCCCTTCGCCAACAAGGAGCGGATTCGAATGGGGTTGAGGTGGATGTATCGCGAGAGAATGGAAAGATAAGCATCCTTATCCACAAGGATGCTTTTATAGCGGCCTTGATAAAGATGGCCCACACGTCGGTGGCGCCGGTTGAAGTACCCCGTATAGCTGATATTAATGTGCCGCATGAATTCACCGAGGTTCCCCAGGGGAGTTTCGAGCAAAAGATGAAAATGATTGCTCATCAGGATATAGCTATAGAGCTTTACCGTGTAGATACTCATGGATTGGGTAAGATATTGAAGGAAGCGTTTCCGGTCCTCATCGTCCCGGAAGATGTCTCTCTGTTCGTTTCCCCGACAGGTCACGTGATAGACAGCGCCTGGATATTGTAGCCGAAGAGGCCTCGCCATAGCTACTTATAACATCCCCCTATCCAGATTGTCAATAATGAAGAATTGACCCCGATTTGTTCGATTTGTTGAGTTGATTTTTTATTATTTTTTGTGCAACGATGAGATTCTATGAGAAAAGGTGAAATCCACGGTTATATTTATATCCTGATCGGGACGACGTTCTGGGGAGTTTCAAGTGTCGTCGCCAAAGCACTTTTCAACATCGGGCTTTCCCCCATAGAGTTGGTCTTCATCCGATTGACGCTGGCAACGCTCACCCTTGCCTTTATTCTATTTCTCTTCGATCGAAGACGAATATTCATTTCTTTAAAAGACCTACCCTACTTCCTCGTCCTGGGCTTTGTCGGTGTAGCAGGAATGCAATTCACTTATTACTACACGATTAGTAAAATCCATGTGGGACCGGCGATCCTCCTCCAATACATCCAGCCGGTCTGGGTATCGATTTATGCCTTCCTTTTTCAAAAAGAACCCATCTCCAAGGGAAAGATCGCATCCCTTCTCCTGGCTGTCATAGGATGTTACTTAGTCGTGGGGGGATATCAGATCGATCTGTTACGCCTGAACAAGACTGGGATTGTGAGCGGTCTCACCGCTTCTCTTTTCTTTACCTTCTATGCCCTCTATGGAGAAAAAGGGCTGAAAAAGTATGATTCATGGACACTCATTCTTTATGGGTTTGGATTTGGTGCCCTCTTCTACTGGATCCTCATTTCACCGATGCGGATAATTGCTGGAGGTCATTCTTTTAAAATCTGGATGACCTTTCTCTATATCGCCATTTTTGCAACCCTCATCCCTTTTGGCTTTTATTTCAAGGGAATTGAACGGATTCGTGCAACCCGGGCAAGCATTACAGCGACCTGGGAACCTGTGGTGGCGGGGTTTGCAGCCTATTTTGTTTTAGGGGAAATATTGTATCCTTTACAGGTATTGGGTGGCATGGGTGTGATTGCTGCGGTGGTTCTCCTCCAAATCAGTAGAGAAAAAGCTGCACCCTCTTCTCCTTTAGAGATTCGCCAACCCCCTCACCCTCCAGGGGAGAGGGAGTAGTGGGGGGCATTTTAATCCCAGAAAATGTTATACAAGATTTTTGCAGATATCATTGTTCTCATTCATTTCTTCTGGATCCTATTCCTTTTTTTCGGAGCATTTTGGGGAATAAGAAATAAGGTTGTAAAGATCTTCCATCTCTTCGGCCTTGCCTTTGCCTTTGTCATTCAGATATTTGACTGGTACTGTCCCCTCACACACCTCGAGGTATGGCTGAGGTCAAAACATGCCCCTACTCTCAACTATTCCGGCTCATTTATTATTCATTATGTCGAAAAGATTGTATATATCGAAATTTCTCGTTACCTAGTCCTTTTCTTCACCATTTTTCTGTGCGGGTTAAATGCTTGGCTCTATCTAAAGAAGAAATAATCGTTAACCTTTAACCTTATCATCCTTATCCTTGAACATGAGTTCCTTTTGATTATTGCCTTAACCAGGGACAACATTGTATGATGAAATATATACTTTAGCGATAGAGGTAAACCCCGTATATCCCCGCCTTAAAGGACGGGGCTTTTCTTCAGATTTGAAATTGCTTTCATCTCCAGTCTGAAGCCTGGGATTTCGGGATTATACGGGGTAAATATAGGAGAAGCCATATGCTCGAGATTTTCAAACAATTGGTAGAGATTCCCGGAGGGAGTGGGTTTGAAGAAAAGGTAATCGAAGTCGTCGCTGCAGAATTGAGAAAAAGTGCCTCTGACGTCTCTGTGGATTCCATAGGAAATGTCATTGGAAAGCATGGAACAGGTAAAAAATCGGTCATGGTCTGTGCCCATATGGATGAAGTAGGGATGCTTGTAAAGTATATCGATTCAAAGGGGTATATCTATTTTGATTTAAATGGAATGATTGATGAAAGGATTCTGCTCAGCACAAAGGTGGATATGTGTACAGACAAAAGAATTTATACGGGTGTGGTTAGAGTGAAGAATCGCCAGAGATTGATTGCCACTGCCCTCAAACATGGAATTCCGTATCAGAAGGACATCTTCAGGACATGGACCGATGCCTCTAACATCCATACATCAGGGAGAGGGATTCCATGTGGTGGGGTCTATATCCCCCGTCGTTACAGCCACTCACCTTTGGAATTGGTGAAATGGCCTGATGTCGAAAGAACGGGACAATTGCTCTATCTCTTTTTAAAGGAACTCCGTTCAGCCGACATTGACGATTTGATTCGCAAGGTCTAATTTATTTAAATGCTTACTTATAAAATATGAGTTTTTGGTTCAAGGGTTGGTTATGGTAAAGATGCCAGTTTCGTCGATAGGTTATGTCATTCCTGCCTGCGGTAGGCAGGGGTCTTTAAATCTTTAATCCTAACTCATTTACCGTATACCAAACCAGCTTCCTAACCCTAACCCAAAGACTACTTTTATGGTTCAGGGGTAAAGAACCCTTCATTGCAAATTATCTCAAACCGTCTTCCTTTTTAGCTTCGTCTTTTTTCAAGCCACCAATCCGCGGATGAGGTCTTCCGGAGTCGGTGACCACGATAGCTACAAGGATCTCATCCGACCGGGGCGCATCCGTAACTCTCACAGCCATTGCATCAAAATGGGACCTGACAAAAGCCGCATCTTTATAATGGAGGGGAACATCGATCTCTGTACCCGGGCCTCCCATCTTCTTGGCTGATGGAATGATCGCCTTGCCCCCACTCACAGCCTCTCTTAAAGGAGTCCCTAATTTGGGATGGAGGATCGCTGCGGCGTGTTCCAACTCACCATCCACCCCTACAATGGCTGCCTTTCCATAGCTCTCTGTATTTTTAGGCGGTACCTTCAATGCCTCAACAGCCTTCTTTCCCAGGATACCCCCTAACGCTTCACCGATATTGATGAGGGAATCTAAATTCTCCACATACTTTCCAGCAAAAGGATTTTTAATGACTGCAATAGCAGCGGCCTTCCGAGTTGGCGGATCGACTTTCTTTCCCCCCTCCATGGCAGTCTCTTCAACAATGGTGACATACTTTCGGACTTCCATCTTTTCACCTCCCCCCTCACCCTTCCCGTCCGGCGCCAAAGTCTGGCTTTGGACGGCGGCGCCCTCTCCCCCTTGGGGAGAGGGCGGGGGTGATAGACTCACAATTTTATCAATAAAGATTCTAAACTATCCGTCCAAACTACCCTCCCCTGTACTGCAATCAAAGCGCCTTTTATCAATCCCCTCTGGGAGATTGAGTATGCCTTCGATAAACCCCTGTTCAACGCTTCTTCAATCTTATCTTGAGATAATTTTCCCACTTTAGTAGTGATCCATTCTCCAGTGATATCGGTATCAGGATAGATTTTTTCTGCTAGAGATCTCATGATATTGGGATCTTCGACATTGGTGAAGTTTCCGATGACGGTTGCCGCAGCATCGGAGAAGGCAGCCGTCTGAGAGAGGACCGTTGCAGCCGAAGCGATCCCTTTAGTAAAACTTCTTCCTCCGAGGCCACTGGTCGCCACTCCACCAATCCCCATGTCAGAATCAATGGGGATGATGTAAGTAGGATGCTCTGCTCGGATATCGGTTTTCACCCCTAATCTCGCCACTTCTCCTTCTCTCAACCGGATGGCGATGTCTCCTCCATTATCGACGATAATCTTTGTCCCACCCTTACTGAACATGAAATCAGCGACGACATCGGAAGCTGCTCCTGCGACTGCAGCAAGGGGTGTTAAATCGGGCTCGTCCACTTTCTTTGTCGCATCGATCATTTTTCGGATCACATCGGGAAATGATTTCTTGACCTCCAACTCCTGTGCCTTCTTCCTGATCACCGGAAGGTATCTGGCTAAGTCCTCCAGAACTCTTATAGCCAGATGAGCTCCCTTTAGGGCTATCTCAACGAGAGGCGTCCCATTTTCCAAGGCACTGATGAACATACGCATCGGACCATAATCCAAGAGGACGGCCCCATCCGCTAGAACCTGCACAGGATTATGTCCCCATATCCTCTCGGCCAATTGCATTCTCGCACTCACCAAATCCCAATAACCAACTTCCCTGCCTGCCGGCAGGCAGGAATCACCAAATTTCAATTTCCAAAACGACTTTACCAATGAAATAAAAAGTTTGGAATTTTATTCATTAGTCATTGGAGTCCTACATGCTTAAATCTGAGAATTTTCTTCTAACATTTTGTCATTCCCGTGAAAACGGGAATCCAGACTTGTCCCTGTGAAAACAGGGAACCATACAATTAAAAACACTATAGGGGTAGGGATAACGCATTGGTTTGCGTCACCCCTCCCTCCGAACCGGACGTGCGGATCTCCCGCATCCGGCTCTCCGGTCGGTGGTATTACCTCACGAGGATTGGAGTAAAGCTCGATGG
>JBFMAE010000325.1:0-10998 GCA_040756085.1 Thermodesulfobacteriota bacterium
TGCTCTTTTCTGAGCTTATATCCTTCCACGAATTATGGGAAGCCAGGAAGTTGATTGAACCCACTATCTGTGGAATGGCGGCCGAGCGAGTGAATGAAGTGCAATTGAAAAATCTGGAGCAGATTTTAAAAGATACAGAAAAGACTTTTTTCCAAGACGGTGACTTCCCCTATTTGGCTGCAATTTTTCATCGGGAAATTGCCCAGATCGCTGGAAACAGGGTGTTGGTTTTTCTGGTAGACTGCTTGCTGACCATTCGGAAGATGAGCCGCCATAAGGTCATGCTTGAGAAGGGATACCAAGAAAGCGCACTCCATTCCCATCAGGTGATTTTGGAAGCGATTAAATTGAGGGATAAAGAAAAAGCCCAGTTGCTTATGGCAGAACACCTCGAACGAGTCCAAAAATATTACGACACCTGCTGCTTATAAACTCATATGAAGAGCCTTGTCTTCGATATTCTCCAGAACCCTGGACAGGAAGTTGTATGCTCTTGTCCGCTGGTCACCTGCACTTTGGAGCAGATGGAAAAGGTGAAGGCCTACTACCCGGAAGCACATCGGGAAGCAGAATCCATGGCCAGGCTTTCAGAAGCGGCTTATCGTATCATCGGCTTCGAGGGGTTTCGGGTTCCTTTCGATCTCTGCGTAGAAGCAGAAGCCCTGGGTTGCCATATGAAACCAGCGAATACAAAAAGTCCCCCCTCGGTCTATGCTCCTGCCTTTGGACACTGGGAAGACTTCGCTGTTGCCGAAGATCTTTTCCAAAGAGGCAGATTTTCTGTGGTCGAGGATGCCCTTCGCATCCTTAAGACTCGTTATGGAGATGATCTTCCCATCTATGCCGGAATTGCCGGACCTCTCACCTTAGCTGGCTATCTTTTTGGGGTTGAAAAAATCCTCAAAGGAATGATTAAAGACCCTCAAGGGATCACAGATCTCTTATCACGAATAGCCGATTTCAGTATCCAGTATACCAACCGATTGATCGAAGCAGGAGGGAATGTTCTGGCGATTATCGATCCTACGGCGACAGCTGATCTTATCAGCCCTGGAACCTTCGAGAGATTTATCATCCCCACCTATCAAAAAATTCGACAAGCCATTCCCGTGCCGATCATCTTGCATATCTGTGGAAACACAAATCCTTTTCTTTCCTTGCTCCAGGAAACAGGTTTCCAGGGATTCTCCTTCGAAGGTCCCACCGTTGACGTCAGATCGGCCAAAGAAGCCGTCGACAACCGAATGGCTCTGGTAGGTAATATCTCCACTATCCAGACCCTCCTTTTTGGAAATCCAGAAAGAGTTGAAGAAGAGGTGAAAGCAGCGGTCAGCCAGGGGGTGGACCTCGTTGCCCCTTCCTGCGGCATCCCGGTTCAGACTCCTCTCAGTAATCTTCACGCCATGGTATCGGCAACCCGGAAATACAAACGAAAGAATAATATGAACTAATGGAAGAAAACTCATACATAGAAGGTCCGACGTATGAATGTCACACCCAGTCTAAAAAATGGTGCGTGATCGAATGAGACTTGATCGAACACCAGGATTGACTGGCAAATCAAAGGGTGGGAGATCTCACGACGCCCCGTTTATCAAGATGGCGATCCTGAGACTCGGAAGCAGGCATCAGGAAGCATTAAAAAGGGGGTGATAAGCAAGGCAAAACATAAGAATGAGTTAAAGGAGGCGGCAGGTTCTTAACTTTTTATTCAAGTCAAAGGAGGTATGAAATGAAGAAGACATGGATCGTTTTGATGGTTATGGCAGGTTTTATTGTATTGACAGGACTTCAGCCTGCGGCCTATGGGGCAGGCAAGAACAAGATCCACTTCGGCTACCTTGTTGCGGACCAAATCCATAACTTCGCTTCAATGCTCATGAAGGAGAAGAAGTTCCTGGAGGCGGAAGGCATTGAGGTGAAGTGGGGGGAGTATCTAGCCGGCGCCTATCTCATGCAGCATCTTGCCGCGGGAGAAGTGGATTTCGGAACATGTGGGTGCGTTCCTACAATGATCACTCGAGGCCAAGGGGTTAATGTGGTTATCCTAGCCGGCAGCAACACCGAAGGGTCCGCTATTATTGTGAAACATGACATTAAAACCCCGAAGGATTTGGACGGCAAAAGCATAGGCACCCCGGGAATCGGATCCATCCAGGACGCCATGGTGGACATGGTGGCTAGAAAACACAATATCACCATAAAAAAGAGGCATATGTCGGTTCCGGATATGCCCATCTTCCTCCAGAAGGGGGAGATAGACGGTTTCATTGCCTGGGCGCCTCACAATGAGAAGGCAGAAGCACTGGGTTATGGCCGCATCATTCTCACATCGGCGGATATCCTGCCCGGACATCAATGCTGTGTGCTTGTAGCACAAGGCAAGCTCCTCAAGGAGGAACCGGAATTGGTGAGGAAAGTGATCCGGGCATACATGAAGGCGTTCCAGTATGAACAGAAGAACCATGAGGAGAACATCGACCTCGTAGTGAAATACACCAACGCGCCCAAGGATGTGGTCAAGAAGGCTTGGGGCCACACACCCCACCCCTATCCCCCGTATGTAAGCGTCGAGAGCTTGAAGATGCAGGCGGATGGCCTGATAAAGGGGGGGAAGATCCAGAAGGACAAAGTCAAGGATCTGGACAAGTTTGTCGCAGACCTATACCACCCTAAGTTCATAAAGGAGTATATGGAGAAATCGAAATAGGCGAACAAGTTCCACTCAGTCGCTGCCGGGCGGTTTTCTTCGCCGCCCGGCAATGTGAAACGAGAGCACAAACGGGAGAGATCTGATGGGTAGCAACCACGCGAAAAGGATGAGGAGCATCGGCTACAACCTGATCAGCCTTGCGATTTTCATCATTCTATGGTTCTTGGTCGCCCGCTGGCAGTCGTCTCCCTTTTTTGCTTCCCCAGCGGAGATTGCCCAGGGCTTCGCGCAGATGGTAACAGTAGGGGATGAAGAAGGGATCACAATCTTCATGCACCTCTGGAAAAGCATCATCCGTGTATTCTCGGGCTTTGGAGCCGCCTGCGTTCTCGGGATTCCGGGCGGCTTGGTCCTGGGGCTTTTCCCATTTATTTACAACCGTTCAAGAATTATCATCGAACCGGTGCGTTTCATCTCTCCAATTGCGTGGATCCCCGTGGCGATCGTTCTCTTGATTGGCTTTACGAGGTATGTGTTTGTGATCTGGGTGGCCTCCTTCTTTCCCATCTTCATCACCACTCTCTGGAGCGTTCGGAACGTGAACCCCACCCACATCAACGTGGCGAGGGTGGCGGGTGCTTCTCGGTGGTTCGTCATCACCAGGATCGTTGTTCCCTCCATTCTACCCCACATTGTAGGGGGAATGAGGGTCAGCCTGGGTATATCATGGATGTGCATCGTTGCAGCGGAGATGATCGGAGGAGAGTGGGTTGGCATCGGCCGTCTCATATTGAAATCCTCCATGGTCCACAGAATGGATATTGTCGTGGTGGGCATGCTCACGATCGGGGTCCTTGGCTATTGCTTGAACGAGGTGATCATCAAAGTGGAAAAGCGAATTTTTCGGTGGAGAGCAGCGGTTTCCATCGATTAGGGGATGACATGGAAGATCAAAGAACATCGGTTCAATTGAAACAAATTCCATTAAGTCCATTTGACCGGTTTTGCCGATTCATCCTTGAGGCGCCCCGCCGGTTCAGAACCAGCGAGAAATACAAGTCCTTCGGTTACAACATTCTGACACTTCTTGTGTTCCTGATGGTATGGAGCCTGGTCTCCTGGCTGATGGAATCGCCCTTTTTCCCCGGCCCCATAATGATCATCAAGGCCTTTGGGGATCTTTGTTTGAACGGGGACATCGAGGGCGTGAAGATGGGGATGCACGTCTTCCAGAGCCTAGTGAGGATTTTTGGAGGATTTGCCACTGCCTGTCTCTTGGGGATTCCTCTGGGTCTTCTGATGGGGCTCTATGGACAGATCTACGACAGCACCAAGGGCGTGATTGAACCGATCCGTTTTATCCCACCGGTCGCCTGGATCCCCCTCGTTATTGTTCTCCTGGTGGGGTACTTCCGGTTTGTCTTTATTATCTGGCTGGGCGCGTTTTTCCCAATATTCATCGGGACTCTTCTCAGTGTCAGGGGGGTGAATCCGATTCATATCGAAGTTCCCAAGTCCTTCGGGGCCACTCGCCTCTTCATCGTCCGGAACATCATTCTCCCATCGGTCCTTCCGGAAGTATTGACCTCGATGAGGGTGGGGCTTGGAATCGCCTGGGAATGCATCATGGCCGCAGAGATGATAGGAGGCGAAAGGGTGGGGATCGGCATCATGATCTTGAAATACGCCCAGTTGATCAGGATGGAGTACATCATCGTAGGCATCATCGTCATTGGACTTATCGGGTTTTTCCTAAATGAAATCTTCATTTTTGTGGAAAAACGGATATTCCGGTGGAAGGAGGTTGTCTCCATTTAGGAGGAATCATGGAAAAGGAACTGATTGATGTCGATCTGTCCATGAAGTTCGACAGCTTGAGCGTCCTGGAGAATATCCGGTTCAAGGTCCATGAGAATGAGTTCCTGGTCATCGTGGGTCCCAGTGGTTGCGGAAAAACGACCATGGCAAGACTCCTGGCGGGCCTTCAAAAGCCCACCTCCGGCCGTGTGACCATGCAGGGGGAAGACGTCAACCCGAAGGCTCATAACATCTCCATCGTTTTTCAGGAACCCTCCTGCATCCCATGGCGCACCCTCTGGGATGATATTACCATGGGGCTGATCATCAAAGGAGTGGATCATCAGGTTATTGATAAGAGGGGCAGGGAAGTGATCAAGCTCGTCGGCCTGGATGGATTCGAGGAGTACTTTCCGAGGCAGATATCAGGTGGGATGAAACAGAGGGTGGCCATCGCCAGGGCTTATGCCACGAATCCCGATCTTCTGCTCATGGATGAGCCTTTCGGACATCTGGATGCTCAGACGAGATATCTCATGCAGATCGAAATCATGAGGATCTGGGAGAAGGAGAAAAAAACGGTCGTATTTATCACCAACAACATTGAAGAGGCCTTGTACCTGGCAACGCGTGTCATCGTCTTTTCGAAAATGCCGGCCAGAATCAAGGCGGAATACAGGATCGATTTGCCGCGACCAAGAGAGCTTACGAGTCCGGAATTTCTCAGGATCCGTACGGAGGTCACGAAGCAGTGTGAAGTGGTCGATTAATCAGGAAAGGACGTGGGGATGTCAGGAAGGAAAGCCAAGATAGAGGTCCGCGACCTCTGTAAGTGTTTTGGGGACCTGGAAGTCCTTCACCACATGAATTTCGACATCTATGATGGCGAGTTTCTATGTGTCGTGGGTCCTACAGGCTGCGGAAAAACGACATTCTGCAATGTGGTGACCCGCCTCCTCCTCCTGACTGAGGGGTCCATAACCATGGATGGAGAGGAGATTGATTTTAAGAAGCATAATGTCTCATTTGTTTTTCAGGAGCCATCCTGTATCCCCTGGCGAACCGTGTGGGACGACATCAAGATCGGGCTTCAAATAAAGAGAGTTCCCAAGGAAGAGATACGAAGGAAGGTTGAGGCCATACTTGAAATGACAGGGCTGACCGGATTTGAGCACTTCTACCCGAGCCAGATCTCGGCAAGCATGAAACAACGGGTGGCCATTGCCAGGGCATTCGTAACTGAACCGGACCTGCTGTTGATGGATGAACCTTTCGGTCAATTGGACACAAGCACACGTTTTCAAATCGAAAAGGAACTGATCGAGGTCTGGCAAAAGACGAAGCGAACGATCATTTTCGTCACTCACAACCTGGAAGAAGCTGTCTATCTTGCTGAACGCATTCTTGTCATGACCCAGAAACCGACGCGGATCAAAGAAGAGGTGATGGTCGATCTTCCACGGCCCCGAAACTATGCAGACCCTGAATTCACACGGATCCGCCGGCATGTGACAGATCTGGTGAAATGGTGGTAATCTTATCTCCATCCCCGCTGCAATTCCCGGGATTTTAAGAGCATTTTACTCCGCCTTAGAAGTATAGATGAAGATCCAAAAGAGACAGCTTCCCATTGGAGATTACGACCGAATGGTCCGCACCACCTGCACTTCATGCGGTGCTGGTTGCGGTTTGAAAGTTTTTTTAAAAGATGGGAAAGCCATAGAAATTTACGGGGACGAGGAGAACCAGCTGAATAAGGGGGCCCTCTGTCCTCGGGGGATTTATAATCTTTTTCATCTTTACAGTGAGAAGCGGATCCTCCACCCTCTTTTGAGAAATAAACTCTCTGAGGAATTTCGTCCTGTCACATGGGACGAGGCTTTGGACCATATTGCTGAGAAATTGAGAACCATCACAAAGAAATTCTCTCAAAGGTCAATCTACCTCCGCCTCACACCCCATCCAGGCTTTGGGAATGTGGCTCTGGGAAGAACATTTGGCCAACTCTTTGGCACTCCCAATATTGAAGATGATTTATCCCCCGATGCGTCCTCTACAGGATCAGTGCTCTACCATATGTTGGGGATCCGGGCTAATGGTTGTGCGATGTCTTCGCGCGATGAATGGTCGTCAAGTCGGGCGATGATTCTTGTGGGTGTGGACCCGGCATCAACCGATCCGGTTGCCTTCGGCCCTATCCAGGACGCCAAGGACCGCGGGACGCAGATCATCGTGCTCGACTCCCGAAACACCATCACCATGAGTAAGGCCCACATCCCTTTAAAGTGTCGAGTGGGGACAGAGCAAGCCGTGCTCGTCTCACTGGCCCATGTCATACTCCGGGAAAATCTTTATAATGATGAATTCTTGAGCCATTGGGTAGAGGGCTTAGAGGACTTTAGGGCCCTCTGCCAGCAGTATCCCCCCGCAGAGGTTGAAGAGATCAGCGGCGTGAAGAAAGAAGAGATTCTTCTGGCCGCTAGGGTTTTTGCAAAGAACTTTCCCTCCATGGTGATAGGACAGTCCAGGGTGGACAGTCCCTATGCTCCGGCAGGGCTGATCTATACGATGGTCTCCCTTGCGGCCATTACGGGCTCTATCGAATGTGTTGGTGGAGGCTTATCTCTTCTCAACAATTTTCCACCTCTGAAGCCTTTTATCGATAATGCAAAAAAACCCCATCTTAAAAGGGCCAGCCTTGTTAAGTTAGGATCAAGTTCAGGCCTTTGGCGAGCCCTTGCCGAGGATAAGCCCTATTCTATTCGAGGGATTATCTGGGATACGAATGTACTTCAGTATGCACCGAGAGGCAACCACGTCCGGGAATCCCTGAAAAAGTTGGACCTCATCGTCCATTTAGGGTACTTCCCCAACCTCACCTTCCATCATTCGCATGTGGTCTTCCCAATCGCTTCATTCCTGGAGACCGATGGCTTGGTCTTCTCCAGCGTGGGACGAAACCTTCAATGGGCGAACAGGGTTGTTGAACCTCGAGGAGATTGCCGACCAGCTGATGATTTTTGGGGAGGCCTGCTGAAGCGGTTTGGCTTCTCTTCTCCCTTTCCATTTATTGATGAGGAAGGAAAAGTGAATATCCGTGAAATGACCCGACACTTCCTGTCCACAAGTCCGCTCACTACCGGGATCACCCCAGAGCTGCTCGATCCCGAAACGAACCCACCTGGCGGTATTCTGTGGCCAGTGCTCAATGGAGGGGGGATTGATTTTCCCTCTCACCGAGCGGCTGTCAGGGGGAGCGAGGGACTTTTCCGGCCAGGGAGCCCTTTCCCTGGAAACGGAAAGCGATTTCCTACTCCAACGGGGAAAGTGAGGATGTCGCCATCGGAGATTGAAAAGGAAAAAGGGTTTCAGTCATTTACAAAATATCCAGAACTAAGGATTGGCTCGACGAAAGGAAGCTCTACGAAGGGAAACCGGTTCATTCTGGTGGTGGGGGAGCTGGTGGATTACCTCCCATCCGCTGGTTTCTGGCCACTTCCAAAGAGGCCGAAGATACCACTGTTTCTCCAAATCCATCCAAAGAGGGCCGGGGAGTTAGGCATCGAGAACGGAGGAATAATGATCGTAGAAAATGAACTTGGGAGAATCAAGGCTCCAGCCTGGGTCACAGACCAGGTCGACGAGGAGACGATCCTCTGCCCCCTCGGAGCCGATCCTTATGACCCCATCTATCCATTTGAGACACCTTACAGTTTAATCGATTTTATGCCCGAAAATGAAAATTGTGGTCGCCGATATTTAGGGTCTGCTTTGGTGAAAGTTCGAAGGAGTTCATAGTCGGAAAGAAGAGAAAGATGGACCTCATCTTTGTTGGAAGCCAATTCGAAATGGCCACTGAACATTTGGAGATTCCAGATAGCAGGGTGGTCATGATGGTGGATATGGACCGTTGTATTCGGTGTGGAACCTGCCAAATGGCCTGCTGGCTCGAACACGGCAAGGAAGGCGGAACAGGAGAGGTCAGGATCTTGAAGATGGGCGGAGAAAACGAAGTGAAGGCACCTATCTTCAGCTTGCCGGGATCTTGCCGTCAGTGCCGGACTCCCTGTCCCTATTACACCATCAACAATTTTTGGATCCGCTGCCCAGAGGAGAGAACTCCAGCTAAGGAAAAGGAGCTTGCATGCGACCTCTGCCTTGATCGATGGGAAAAAGGATACTGGCCGGCATGTGCGACTCGCTGCCCCATGAAGACGATCTATGTTGGAACAATGGAAGAGATGAAGATTGTCCTGAGGGATAAGCGATTCCGAGAATACGGGGATTTTGTGATCCATGGATAAAATCATAACGAGGGATAATTTGCAAGATCCGAGAAGGTATCGGCGGCGGGTGAAAAGCCCTGACTTAGTCACCTTCCGAGTTGCAGTGAAGGAGACGGATCTCCTCGTCTCCGCAGAGACCGACCTCACTCAAGAGGCGCTCCTATCGGTCTGTAAATACCGACGCCAGCTTGAGGAATACATCGAGAGAGATCCGGAATTTAAGTGGAGCCTCTCCCCCTATCCGGTAGATTCCTATGCTCCCCGGATCGTCAAGGAAATGGCTGCTGCGGCAATGAGAGTCGGCGTCGGCCCCATGGCAGCAGTGGCAGGGGCAGTAGCAGAATGTGTGGGTAAGGATCTTCTTCGTCTGAGCCCTCAGATCGTCCTTGAAAACGGGGGCGACATTTTTCTTGTAACTCGAGAAAAAAGAAGAATCTCCATCTTTACAGAGAGCCGTTCTCTGCCTTCCTACATAGATATCTTGATTCGGCCGGAGAAAACTCCTCTTGGGATATGCACCTCTTCAGGAACGGAGGGGCCTTCTTTGAGCTTTGGCTGCGCAGATGCCGTAATCGTCATCTCCCCTTCAGCTATCCTTGCCGATGCGGCAGCCACCGCAGCTGGAAACTTGGTGCAGTCGAAGAAGGATGTTAAAAAGGTGCTCAATTTTCTGCAGGGGATCTCTCAGGTGAGAGGTGGGGTTGTACTGGTTGATGGGAAAATGGGTTTTTGGGGGGAGATAGAACTGGCAGAGTCGAATTGATGCGAGGACTCGATTAGAGAGGAAGAAGGTTGAAAAGGAGTCTTACGATTCGGGAGATTAACGAGAGGCTCAACAAGGGTGAAGCCATTGTCATGACCAGCTCCGATTTTAAGGAAGAGGTTCGAAGGGGCCACCGATTCACCGTAGGAGAGGTGGATGTGGTGACCTGTGCTACCCGTGGTGTCATGTCTGGAACTGCGGCTATGTTTGTTGTCCCAATAACAAGTCCAGGGGTCTTCACAAGGGCAGAGAAGATCTGGCTCAATGGCATACCGGGAATACCAGGTCCAGCTCCCAATGAGAGGCTCGGGGTGGTGGATGTTCTGATCCATGGTACCACCCACAGTAAATACGACCCCATGGGCTATGGGGGAGGTCATCTCTTTCGGGACATGCTGGAGGGTAAGGAGATTTATGCAGAGGCTGTGTCAGAGGATGGAAGATTCTTCGAATCCCACTTTACTTTGCAAGACCTTACTTTCGCCCGCTTCTACACCTTTCGTAATGATTTCATGAATTACAAGGCCTTTGCCAATTTTAAGAACATGCCCTCCTACTGCAACAATCCGCTATCGATTTTTACTCCCCGATTCTTTCCTCGGGGGATGGCAATCTCTTTCAGCGGCGGGGGAGGGTTAAACCCTCTGGAGAACGACAAGAAATTTAGAACGATACGCATTGGAACGAAGGTGCTCCTCAACAAGGCTTTAGGCGTGGTAGTAGGCTGTGGCACTCGATCCACGCCGGAGACCCCAAGCCTTTCTATTGTGGCCGATATGTTCCAGATGAATCCAGAGTTCCTCGGAGGATTTAAAACCTGCTTCGGTCCCGAGATCGTCAACTCAGTTGCTATCCCTATTCCTCTCTTGGACCAGGAGGTGATAGATGAAATTTCCGAAGACCTGGATGAGAATATCCCATTGCCCATAGCAGACCTTGGAGATAGGATCACACTGGAATATAAGCGGTATTCAGATGTATGGTCACCCATGGGGCATCCCTCTGGACTGGAGATCGAATTCGATCCGGATCGCTGCATTTATTGCTCCTTCAACTGCCCGGCTGAATATTACTGCCCGATGGGGGCCTTTTCTTGGAGAAAAAAAGAGATCAACCAGGAGAAATGTTTTGCCTGCGGGGCTTGCACATTGAATTGTCTGGGGGGTGCCTTTAAGGAAAAGGACCGAGACTATCGGGGAAACCTTGGGACCATCCATGTACAGGGATTTGATCTGCCCATTGTCTTTCGTCAGTCAGACCGAAGACGTTCCCTTCTCCTGGCGTCTTACCTGAAAGAATTGATCGATAAGGGAGAATTCCTTCTGCCTGATACGGATATGCCAATTTTCATCAAGACCCCTTAAGGAAACAGAAGAGGATAGACCTCTTATGGGAAAAAGAAAAGAGAGGGTTGATTTTCGGGAATTGGCTGAAAAGTGCCTCCGGTGCGGCCTCTGTACCATCGTCTGCCCGGTCTATCTGGTGGAGGCTGATGAGTA
>JBFMAE010000326.1:0-5309 GCA_040756085.1 Thermodesulfobacteriota bacterium
TGCATCACCTCCATCCATTCCCATAAATAGAGCTCCTCCGGCCACTCCGGTATACTTTAAAAAATCCCTTCGGTTAATTCTTTTCATCAGATCCCACTCGTTCGTATCTTTCCTGATCAAGACAGAGCTTCAACGCTCATTTAACTTGACCCACCCTTACTCACCAGAATTGACCCACCGATGAAATGCTCATGGTTTTTGACCCGCCTCTTGCCCACTGGAGACAAGAAGACCTGATTTTTCTTTCCATTCCTTGAACAATTATCCTATTGGCTTTTTGAAGGAATAAAAAAGGAAAAAGCCCGAAGAAGCAACTTCGGGCTTTGAAGGAGAGCTCCGCAAGCAATCGGAAGCTCAACGAGCTTACTTATTTTTACCATGGCTTCTGGCTGTTTGCAAGGTCGGAGGCCATTTTCTTTTGCTTTTGGTGGAAGTGTGTTGCCGCTGGTGTGGGGCGAGTTTCTGCGTATGTCAGCGATGCTGGAGGGGACAGGCTTATTGTCGTGAGGAATGCCGGAGATTAGGAACACACAGAGTTCACCGGGAAGCGCAAAGACGTTACCGGCAGACCCTGAAAGGGAAGAAGGCTCACCGCCAGGCAGAAAACCGTCGTCGTCACGGATTAAGTGAAGAGAATGAAAAAAAGATGGATGATCCATCTTCAAAAGGGTTGCCTTCGTGGGTTATAGGGCTTCTTGTTTATAGCCGCTTCCTGATCATTCATGCCAGGGCATGGTTTGATAGGAGTGGGAGGTGTCATTTTTGTGGATGCAAGGGGCGGGTGGTAGATCGATTTCCCCGTCGAGGCTAAGAGGTGATGATGGATGCTGGACATCTGCGAGAAGTCAAAGAGATCGAGATTGCACAGCTTGATCTTCGCTATGCCCATACCCGATTCGAGTGGCCGGAGAAAGTCTTTGCTTTGGCCAATTCTATCGAGCGCTTCGGGCAGATCATCCCCGTGATTGCTTTAAGGGAGGGGACGGATTGCTTTGTCTTGCTCGATGGCTATCTGAGAGTGAAGGCCATGAAGCACTGTCTGCGTGACACTGTCGTGGCGGAGATCTGGGAATGCAAAGAAGAAGAGGCTCTGGTCGAGATCCTGGCTCGGGCTCATAGCCGTAAATGGGATCTGCTCGAAGAGGCGGCCCTCTTAAGGGAGCTTCACGATCAATACCATCTGTCCCAGAGCAGGATCGCCTCCATGGTGGGACGCAAACAGAGTTGGGTCTCAGGGCGATTGGCTCTTTATAGTGCCCTCTCTGAAGACCTTTTGGAGTTGATTCGAAAGGGGTCGATCTCGACCTGGGCTGCCACCCGGGTGATTGTCCCTATCGCGCGCGCAATACCGGAGCATGCCAAGATGCTTTCAGAGAATCTTTGCAAAGTCTCTTTGCCCACTCGGGAGATGGTCCAATTCTTTCGCCACTACCAGAAGGCCAATCGTAGGCAGAGAGAGCATATGGTGCGTGACCCGTTTCTGTTCCTAAAGGCCCTGCGTGCGAAGGACGAAGCCGTAGAGGCCAAAAGCTTGAAAGAGGGGCTGGAGGGCAAATGGCTTAGGGATTTGAGAGTGATCGCTCATATGCTCCGAGGGCTCAGCAAGCAAGTCCCCACGCTCTTTGATTCAGGACAGTGCAACCTTGACCGACGCATCCTGCTTACTGCCTTTGAAGAGAATAAAGAACTGTTTACCAAACTTGAAAACCAGATCAGGAGGTATGATCACGATGATCACCCAGGAGAATCAACAAGCCATTTTGAGTCTTTATCAGCGGGGAGTGCAAATCCGGCAGATCAGCCAAATCCTTAAGATCTCCCGAAATACCATCAGACGTGTGATCCGAGGAAAGTGGCAAGAGAGACCGCAAAGAGAATCTTCCTATGAGGAACTCTCCCCCATCATCCGTGAGGTGTTCAGAATCTCAAAGGGCAATGTGGTCAGGGTTCAAGAGATCCTCCAGGACCAATACGGCCGGAGCATTCCCTACGGCACCCTGACCCGGATCGTGCGAGACCTCGATCTGAGGGAGGATAAGAACAAGCCTCGCTCAGGCATCTACGAATTTGGTCCGGGCCAGGAGATGCAGCACGATACTTCTCCCCATCAACTGCTCATGGGGGAAAAGAAGGTCAAGGCCCAGTGTGCGGGATTGGTCCTTGCTTACTCAAGGAAGCTCTTTATCCAATATTACCCTGCCTTCACACGCTTCGAGGCCAGGGTCTTTCTCGATCGGGCCTTTCGGTTCATGGACGGCACCTGTCCGCGCTGTATCATCGACAACACCAGCGTCATCGTGGCTCATGGCAGTGGGCCGGATGCCGAGATTGCCCCTGAAATGGAGCGTTTTGGCCAGGTCTTTGGGGTCAAGTTCATCCCCCATGCCATTGGCGATGCGGACAGGAAGGCAAAAATGGAGCGAAACTTCTCCTATGTGGAGCACAACTTTCTTGCGGGCCGCACCTTCACGGATTGGCATGACCTCAACGAGCAGGCCAAAAGATGGTGCCAAGAAGTGGCAAACCAAAACCTAAAGCGTTCCCTGGGCATGAGCCCTGAAGCCGCCTACTTGATGGAAAAACCCCACCTCACCCTCCTTCCGCCCTATATCCCTCCTGTCTATCAAACGCTTTATCGAAACGTGGATGTGGAAGGCTATGTGCAAGTGGATACCAACCGTTATTCGGTCCCAGAACGGCTGATCGGCAAGGAGGTCGAAGTCCATAAGTTGTGGGACCGTGTAGAGGTCTTCTACAAAAATCAGAAGGCGGCCGATCATCCAAGGCTCCTGGATAAACGGGAGACCCGAATCACCACCAATGGACACCACCCGCCGTTTCACCGTCAAAGAGCTCATGAGGGACCCTGTATGGAGGAAAAGGCCCTGCTTGGCCAGCATGAGTGGCTCGATCAGTTTGTCAAAGAACTCAAAAAGCGTTCCAGTGGTAGAGGGATGAAGCCACTGCGCAGGCTCCTGGATCTGAAGCGCACCTATCCCCCTGAAGCGTTTGGGAAAGCCGTTGTCGAAGCCCTTCGTTACGGGCTTTATGATTTGCCCCGCCTTGAGCAGATGATCCTCTCTCATGTCGCAGGGGACTTCTTCACCATCGTTGAGGACGAAGAACCATGAACGAAAAACTCCACCAACTGCTTGCCCAGTTACGTCTGAAGGGGATTGAAGGCGCCCTCGATCAAGAGATCAAAAGAGCAGAAAAGGAGGCCACCCCTGTCTCGGAAGTCCTTCATCGTCTCCTGATCGAGGAGCAAGCCTACCGTCAGAATCAAAGCCTCCTCTATCGTCTCAAGGGGGCCAAAATCCCCTGGGATTGGACCCTTAAAACCTTCCCCTTTGACAAACAGCCAGGCGTCAGCAAGGCCCAGATTCAACAGCTCTCAGGATTGGCCTTCCTGGAACGGAAAGAGAATATCGTCTTCATCGGAAACCCCGGCACCGGAAAATCAGGCCTCGCCGTAGGGCTCTTGCGTCAGGCTCTGCTCTCCGGATACAGGGGACGATTCTACCACGCCCAGGATCTCCTCGATGAACTCTACGCCTCTCTGGCAGACCGATCCAGCCCAAAACTCATCCAGCGCCTCTGTCGCTACGATCTGCTCGTCATCGATGAACTGGGATATCTGACCTTGAGAACGGAACAGATCAATGCCTTCTTTAAACTGATGGGGGAACGATATGGCAAAAAATCCAGCATCATTACGACGAATTTGGATTACCCGCAATGGTACGATCTCTTTCAGAGAAAAACCCTCGTGGACGCCCTTTTGGATCGTCTCAAACACCACTGTATCACCATACGCATCAATGGCCCTTCTCTACGGGCATCTTCCCATGCCACGGGGAAGATCAACACCAAATCTTGATCTCTCTAACAAAGGAACAAAAAAAATGAAAGACCAAAAAGAAATTCAAATCGCCTGGGAAATCTGGAATCTCGTCGAGAAACTCAACAATCTCCTCTGGGATCGGTATGAAGAGGACTTCATCGAAATCTATTTACGAGAGGAAGTCGATAAGACCCGACCACGGGAGGACAAATTCCTGTATACCATCGCACATCCGAGCCTTACAACGACGCAGGATAAAACCGAAGACTAATCCAGAATCAATCCCGCAAAGGCGGAATGCCCAAAGGAAAGAGTTTAGTCCGCTATCTCCCTCTCCCTCCCTTCATGGCCGCCATGTCGCCCACGCCTGGCCACCTCCAAAGCTCCTCCGTATCACAACTGCCAACTTATCAACTGCGCATCCTAAGGGTCATTTCTTACGAGTACAAAAGGGTCATTCTTGGTGAGCGGCGAAGCCCAATAATTAGAGTCTGTTTATAAATGCACTCTTTCCGTCATGCCGGACCTGATCCGGCATCCAGAAGTCTTAAAAGGACTATAGGGGTAGGGATAGCGCATTGGTTTGCGCCCCCCCTCCCTCCGAACCGGACGTGCGGATCTCCCGCATCCGGCTCTCCGGTCGGTGGTTTTACCTCATGAGGATTGGAGTAAAGCACGATGAGCATCTTCAAGGCTAAAGAGCCCAGCGGCCCGAAAGTATCGGTTCGGCCAACGATAATGATCATACCCTCGACTTATCCCTTTTCGCTTGTGACGCCGACGCAGGATACTCCTCAATCGACGCCTTACCCACTGATCCAGGCGAGGGAAAACGCTCTTATTGCTATGCTTGAAGTATTCAAACCATCCCCGAAGGGTACCATTCACATCCACGATAATGCTTTCCAGCGATTTCCCATTCGATCGCCCCGTCTTCTTGCGAATGGCCCCTTTCATCCTCTTCAAGCTCTTTGTCCGTGGCCACCGGGTACTCCCTTCAAAGTGATATCCAAGGAAGTCAAACCCCTGCCCCGGTGCTCGTACGTCCACCAACCGTGTCTTCTCAGGATTTATCCGGAGTCCTTTTTCCATCATCTGCCCCTGCACCTGTCTCAACGCACCTTCCGCCTCTTCTCGACTACCACACAGAATGACAAAATCATCCGCATAACGCACCATTCGATATCCGGCGGTCGCCATCGCTCCATCCACCGAGTTCAGGTAGATATTGGCCATCAATGGACTGATCACAGCCCCCTGCGGGGTCCCTTCTTCCGGTGCCCATTGCACCAAACCTTCCATAATCCCTTGCTTCAGGAACGCCTCCAGCAACCCCAGCATCCTCCCATCCCCAATATGCTGCCTGATCTCCCTCAGCAACGGTTCATGGGGGATGCTACCAAAACAGTCCTCAAGATCCGCATCCACGACCCATACATATCCCTCCTTAAGAAACCTTTCGACC
>JBFMAE010000327.1:0-5698 GCA_040756085.1 Thermodesulfobacteriota bacterium
AATAAAAACCTTTTTATCCTAATTTAGGCTCGCATTCCACCAAAGAAACCCATGCTCCCAAAGAAAAGAGTGATGAAGATCACGGCGAGGATACCAAGTCCAACTGCCACAATGGTTGGAAGAAAAACAGCTAAAACCGCTCTTCCTGTTGAGATACCGTGGCCTTCCCTTACTCCAAAGATGATGAGGATGAGTGCATAAATGGCTCCGATGGGGATTCCTATAAAAGGGATGATTCCGAAAAGATATCCGCTGAAGGAATAGGAAAGGGCACGAAAGGTAGTCCTAAACCCATTCTTATTCCCTCCAACGATCATGAGGCAGAGGTGCAGGATACCACTTCCAATGAGAACATAGAGGGCTAACTGGAATGGAAGAGGGACGATCATCTGGAGAATGGAAATATTGTACTGAAAGGGTAGTCTGTCCATTGGAATGATTTGAGCCATGAAAAGCCAAAGCCAAAGGATTGCCATGCCTTGACCAATGATCCCTGAAATTAATGCATAGATCAGAGGAGCCCAGTATCCCTCTCCTCCTGAAATCTTTTTAAAGAATTTAGTAGGAGAGAAGAGTGCCTCCTTCGTAGTTTCGATAAAAACCGAGACGAATCCCTCTCCACTTTCCCATGGGGGGGTAACTTTATCCTCTACTGAAATTTCTCGCACCTTGTCCTTGAAGGAACGGGCCATCTCCTGATATTGCCTGAATTTAGAAATCACAATACCGCATTTGACGCATTCATCGGCTTCGGGTTGTTGAAATCCGCATTGGGGGCAGGTGATCATCTCTCCCATATAAGGTTTTCTTTCGGGTTGAGGCGCAGGTTCAGGTACAGGTCTTTGGGAATCTTCAAGGCCTTCTGTTATCGGTTCTTCTTCCACTCTGACCCTTCCCCCAATTTCTTGAAAGGCTTTAACATATCTCTCCGTCTCTTCTTTCGAAAAGCTCTTTTTCACAACGATGGGAACCCTCTGGAGTAAGCTTTCAGCCTTTTCAGGGGAAAGATTGAACTTCTTTTGAAGGCCCCCGAGTAAACGAACCTCCTCTTCCGGTCCGGCTACGGTCAAACCTAAAAAGATCACTTTATAGAGACCCACTTCCTCAACCTCCTTTTTCAAAATCATTTAGAGTTTATTGATAGTTACCACATTTGGCCTTAAACTACAAGAATTATTTAAGAGAGGTCTAAAAAATGACTGTACGCACTCTGCTTTTCGTATCTGGGTAATCGTTCCTTAATTAATGTAATCAGTGATTTCTGGACTTTTCCAGAGATCTTTAAAGGCCACCATCTTAATTTGACTAAATCACTTTTTAATATATAATTCTCGGTGGTAATTGATCGTGGATGCTATGCACAGAGCCTTTGGCGTTTAATATCTTTTATTGAAAGGAGCGAGTTTCATGTTCGAGACGCGATTGACCCAGCTTCTTGGTATCAAGTATCCAATCATCCAGGGTGGACTTCAGTGGCTTGCCACGGCCCATCTTGCCTCTGCGGTATCGGAGGCGGGTGGATTAGGAATTATCTCCAGCCTCTCCTTTCCGGATCAGGATAGTTTAAGAAAGGAGGTTCGCCGGACGAGGGAGATGACAAAAAAACCCTTTGGGGTGAACCTCTCCATGCTTCCAGAACTGACAAAAGGTGACCGGACCGAAGAAATTCTCCAGGTTCTCTTAGAAGAAAAAGTTCCTATAGTGGAAACATCAGGAAGAAGTCCTGAACCCTTTATCCAGGCCTTGAAGAAGGAAGGGATAAAACTCATTCATAAAGTCCCTTCTGTTCGATTTGCCAAGAAAGCTGAATCCATCGGAGCAGATGCTGTAACCATTGTGGGTTTTGAATGTGGGGGTCACCCTGGAATGGATGATGTCACCTCAATGGTCCTCATCCCAATGGCGGCCGGGTCTATCCATATTCCTATCATAGCCGGAGGCGGGATTGCTGATGCCAGAGGATTTTTAGCTGCTCTTGTCTTGGGTGCAGAGGGCGTGGTGATGGGCACACGATTTGTTGCCACTCACGAATGTCCTGCCCATCCCCGTATCAAAGAAGGGTTCGTCAGGGCTATGGAGACCGACACCATGGTGATTCAGCGTTCGATTCGAAATGCGGCCAGAGTGATTAAAAACAAGGCGGCTGAAAAGACACTTTTTATGGAAGAAAGAGGAGCCTCATTAGAAGAACTCCTAACTGTCATCAGTGGCCAGATGGGGCAGAAGGCTCTTCAGGAGGGAGATCTGGAGGGATCCGTGATCGCCTGCGGCCAATGTGTGGGGTTGATCCACGAAATCAAAAGCGTGCAGGAGGTGATTAATGAGATCATCCAGGGAGCCCAATCCATCCTTGAGAAACTGAATTCTTTAGTTCGGAGTAATTAGTTCGCCTGCCTGCACGAAGCGTTTCGGCGATGGCAGGGAGTTCGGAGTATTTAGATTTAATACTACAAACTCCCAAGTCCGAACTCATAACTTCATTTAAAAAGGAACCCAACTATGATCGTCCGTAATTTAGAAAATGTTGAAGTGAAAGCCACCCGTTACCGTGCCCATGGCGGGGGGTGGCTCACATGATTCTGGACACCCATCATCTGCAGACCCTGATGTTTCTCGCCCATGCCTCGCTGGGTCCTGGAAAAAAGCTCATCGGTCATGTGGATCCCATGGAGGAGATCTACATCATCCAGAGCGGCCGTGGCCACATGAAGGTGGGTGAAGAGCTCCATGAGGTTCTGCCCGGCGATTCGATCCATATCCCCATCGGACATTTCCATGAGCTGACAAATATGGGAGATGAGGATCTCTCCCTGCTGTTGGTGGCCGGGCTTATTCCAACAACAGATACAGACTAATTCTCCTTTTTGCCTCAAAGAACAGAATGAGAACGTCCGGCCTATCTCCTTTTTCCCTCAAGAAGAGAAATCTCTTTTCTCAAAGCCTCCAGTTCTTCGAGAAACCCCCATTTCTTCATCAGCCAGGCTATTCGCTGCTCGTCATCCATTTTTTTGAATAGACTGATTTCAGGATCTTTGAGTGTCTGGAGGATCTGAAGGATTCCATCTCTATCAGAAGAAAAGAGGCGGGCGACTTCGTGGGCAATCAGCCCCATATTTGCTTTTCGATTATTTGGGAAAGATCGTTGTATCAAAACGATGCGGAGGGAAAACTCGCCCTCCCCCAAAACCTTCCGTTGATGGACTCCGGTTTGACCGGCAGGATGTTCCACCTTGACTTCTTCCCCCCGAATCAAATTTAGAGTGGAGGATGAGATGGGAATGTTCAGTGTCAGGGACAGGATGTCTTTGGGTATTTCGTAAAATAAGAGAAAGTTCCGGAAAAGAACCGATCCAAGGGGGGAGCTGTAAATTCTATTTAAAAACTCTAAAAGGCAGGACCCGATTTCATTTGAAATGATCTGAGAGATATCTATAATCTGAGCGATCATATTTTGTTTTTTCAGCTCATCCCCCTCCCTCTTCTCTTCGATGGCCTGTTTCGCATAACGCAAACAGTCCCGGACCTCCTCACAGCCCCGGCACTCGGGCTTTGCATTGGTCACCGTAAGTCCGTTTTCGAGTATAATCTCCTGAATCGAACCAAAACAGTCTTTTCTCTCCACCCGATTTCTCCCCTGTTCAATTAGGTATTCTTTCAGTCGGTCATCCCCGATTAATCCTTCTTATATCTCCAGAGCCAGAGAAGGCCAATGACGATCAGAAGGACCGGCAGAAAGTAGGTTTTTACAACGATTGGAATATTAATATGGATGGAGTAATATCTCGTCCCCAGGATAAGAATCCCGATGATCGTCGTGATCCAGGCAAACAGACTTTTTCTGTCTCGAAAAAGGGCTCCTATTCCAAGAGCAACGACCATCCAAGGCCATCCCTCCCTCAACCCATATCCCGTGCCCATTCGGTCCAAAAGAATCAACACTCCCATCACGATCAGCGCCAGCGCCAAACCCATCTTTCACTCCTTTCTCACCATTCGATTGAAAACCTATCCTGAACCTCTCCCTCCAGATCGACTACCTCCCCTTCCATCCTTTCCCCTTTGACCGAGATCCACACGTAATGAAAATATCCTCCTCTCTCTTTGAGGGTATAGATGGGTGCGCCTCCTCCGCCGGTGATGACATAGACGATATGATCTTTCTCTCTCCGGTCATATCGGTGATCATCTGCGGCGAAGACTGCCTTCACCTTTGCTTTTACGAAGAGCCGATGGAGATCGTCCCGATCGAAAGGGTATTTATCCATTCCCTTTCCCATTTTAAAACTACCTATCGGAAGAAAGAAGGGGCGATGGATAAACAACAGTTTAAACCTTTCTTGGGAAGAGGACAGGACATCGTCTAACCATACCCTCTGTTCATCAATAATCCTCCCTTTCCCCTTTTCCGAATCCAGGATTACAAAAAGTCCGCCCCCTGCCCGAAAAGTGTAGTAGGTTTTTCGTTCCGGAAGAACAAACTGCTTTCGATACATCTCCTCACCCAGGCGGGTGGTCCCGACATCGTGATTTCCCACTATCGGGAAGAAGGGACGATCGATCGGCCTGGAGATCTCAAAAAATGCTTGCCACTCTTTTCCATGAGGTTTGGTGATCATATCTCCCAGATGGATGATAAAATCGGTCTTTCGTTCAAGAATTCTCGAAATCAATTGGGTGTAAACCTTCTCGCCATCCCGACTATCTCCGATGAGGGCAAACTGAAAAGGAGGATCGATCGATTTGACCTTTTCAATGTTTTGGCTGACATCTTTGATCGATCCTGCATGGGAGGCAAAAGTGATAAGAAGGATGCCAAGGGAAAGGAGCAAGCCTTTCCCCCAATTTTCCTTCTTGAAATAATTTCTAAAATTTTTCATAATGGCTTCTGGTTAAAAACTCATATTCTCAATATACTATTTTAAGGGAAAATACAATTCACCCTGTTGTCGAACGGAACTCCTGGTGCTCAAATGCTATTACTCTTTGGTATCAATTAAGAGAATACATCCGTCAATTGGATTTAAATACAACAGGCTGAACCCTGTTGTTGAATGATACTTTTTTCTATAATTATACTGCTTTTGGTTGTTGATAGAAAAGGGTGTTTATTCAATATGGACCTAATTCATACAACAGGGTTTATCTCCAGCCTTTAAGAAAAAAGGAGGACCTATGGACCCCAAATTAGTCAAACAGTTTATTCTCTTTCTGATAATCCTCTTTGGATGGACCATTGTCGTCCTGCTCGCTGGACCAAAATAATTTTTCTTTAATTTACCTCATCTTTGCAATAATATAATATTATATTGAGGTCCAAACAAGGGTATGATCTCCGTGTTTAGAAGGAAGTACTCTTATGCCTAAAAAATTATTTTTTATTTTGATTATATGCTTCCTCTCCTTGATTTTTTACCTCTCTTATGCCCGC
This sequence comes from Thermodesulfobacteriota bacterium, assembly GCA_040756085.1. Lineage (GTDB taxonomy): Bacteria > Desulfobacterota > BSN033 > BSN033 > UBA1163 > JBFMAE01. Next base: position 5,429 of record JBFMAE010000327.1, read on the forward strand.
TCTGCAAAGAAAACTATCCCGAAGGAAGAAACCACCTGCTATCAGTGTCACGAAGTAATCAAATCCCTCAAGGTAGGAAACAAACATTTCTCCCTCCCCTGTGCGAGGTGTCATAGTAAAATAGCCGAACACCTTAAAGACCCGGAAAAAGTCCCTGAGACAAATCTGGAATTGGCCCTCTGCGGTCGATGCCATTCCTCCCAATATGATACATTTGTGTCGGTCAATCTGAAATCGAAGGCCAAGGTCGAGAAGGCGACGACCACAAGC
>JBFMAE010000328.1:0-15642 GCA_040756085.1 Thermodesulfobacteriota bacterium
CTTCAAGCCCGATCTTTGGAACCTCCAATGGCAAAAAAAGAGACGTCTTCTTAAAATTAAGCTAATATTGATCCAAGCAACTTGTTATTGGTCCGGTGCTATCACGTAACTTTCGAACAAGGTCAAATTTTAAATTTTGAATCATGAAATTACGTTGGAGAGATTGACCTGATGAAGAAGGGATTGCGGGATTGATTACGGATAATGAACGAAGAATGATGAACAAGAGCCAAATGAAGATCACTGTTTAGGTTTAAGCAATGTCAAGTTAACCAGGCGGCAAAGATTTTAGGAAACGAGTCAGGGAGTTGGCGGAGAGATTACCTGAGAGTGAACGGTTTCTTTTAATAGACAAGAATTTGCGTGCTGTTGATTTGATTGTCTGAATATGACAGAGGATTCAAATAAATTATTATTATTATTGGGTGTTGAACTTAGTAAATATCGGCACAAATTCGAAGCTTCACCGGAAGAAAGGGTAAGTTGTTTAGATTAAGTTTTGGATGATGGTTATATTACAAATGAGCAATTTGGATATTATCTGTCATCCATTTCCTCCGAATTTTTCTTTTAAAACCTTCAATGCCTCCTCCCTCGTATGAATCTCACCCTCCACTTGTTTCTCACGGATAAAGTTCAATATTTGGCCCACTCGTGGTCCTGAGGAATACCCCAGAGCCATTACATCATGGCCGTTGATGAAGGGAGGTGGATGGACGATCTCTTTCTCTTTGAATAGATCCAGGATATGGAGACAATGGTTCTCCACCACCTCATCGATCTGAATGGATAAGATTCCACGGCTCGCTTCCTTATCAGCCAGCGTGTGAAGAACGAGTAAAGGTAGTTCATCTCCTATCTGGTTGACCAGTCTTTTGAGCGCATTCTCTTTTGTCTCTCGGGATAGGTTAAGGATCCTCATGTGATTCTGAATGAGGTGGAGGATTTTATTCTTCATAGGGTTGGAGAACCGGAGCCTTTCCATGATATGTTCCGCTGCATGACATGAAAAAGATTCATGATGATAGAAATGAACCCTTCCATTCCCATTTTTTGAGTAGGTATCCTGTTTTCCGATGTCGTGGAAAAGGGTGGCGTAATATAAAGAGAGCCAATCCTCTTGAGTGAGAGAGATCTTTTTTCCATTCAGAGCGATCCATTCAGAAGCCCATGATATTTTTTCAACCATGCAGAGGGTATGCGATAGAACAAGGAGATGGTGGTGTTCGTTTTGGCCAAGGGCTTCCAACTTTGCCAATTCCGGCAGGAGAGTAAAGAGCAGACCTGACTCATACAGAGAGGTTATCCCGATGGCTGGCTGAGGGGAGAGAAGGATCCGATCCAGTTCCATCTTGATACGCTCCCCAGGTAGTTTCCTGACCTGTTCCTTCTTTTGGGTGATTTCCTCCTTTAATGCTTTGTCTATGATAAAACCGTGGAGAATGCAAAGATAACGGATAGCCCTTAACATCCTCAAAGGGTCCTGATCGATGGAGTGGTTTGAGACAGTGCGGATCACTCTTTTTTCAATATCCTCCAGAGCTCCTTTCACCCAGTGGAAGGTTTCATCCCGGAGGGAGAAAGCAATTGCGTTGATCGTGAAGTCCCTTCTTTGAAGGTCCTCTTCGATCGTTTCTCCCTGGAAAGGAGCAAGATCAATGGATAGGTCGTTTTTGATGATTCTGTAAGTAAGGGTATCCCTCTCCTCTTTTCCTATTTTAAAGAAGCGAAACTGGAGGGTTTCCTCCATCATTGAGATGGACGAAGAGCTTTCTCTTGGCAGGTTTATGTCAAACCCCTTGCTGGCCGGCCGGCCGGCCCTGACCCGTGCGGGTTCTGGCCAGGCCGGTCGGTGTATTTCAAGGAATAGGTCCCGGATATACCCCCCGACCAAGAAAAGGGGGATATGTTTCTCCTTCGCCAGGTTCGATAGTTTAGAGAGGAGGGGATCCTCGAGAATCTTTTTTACTATTCCCTTCAAATCCATCTTTCACTTCCATTGATAAACTTCTTTTTTTATGGTAGGTTTGCTATCAAAAGCATAGTCGATTAAGCGGAGCCTTGTCAATCGGATCTAAATCTAAAGGGGCCAAGGGGCTTAGGATTCAAGTGATTTAGCGAAATGATAAAAACTACAACCCATGACACCTGCCTGCTGCAGGCAGGCTCGAATCCTTGAACCCTTTATCCGCCTTCGCAGAAGACCACGGGTTTTACACGTGGATGAATGTGGTTAAGAATGCTATGGCGGATGTCGCCGAGGCACTTGGCGGATAACCCGCCGAAGCCTTGGCGTAGGCGGGTATTTTAATGGAGGTACCACGGGCTTTGCCCGTGGGGCTCCATTGGAAGAAAGGTGGGAGTGGATGAGCAAGACAGTCAGGGAAGAATTGGAGGAACGGGAGAAGTTAATTTTTTCTCCTTTTGCGACATTGAGTTCAAAGACAAAAGGACGCCAATTCCCTGAGGAGGAATGTCCACTCAGGCCAGCCTTTCAGCACGATCGGGATAAGATCATTCATTCTAAGTCGTTTAGAAGATTGAAGCATAAGACCCAGGTCTTCCTCTCTCCGGCAGGCGACCATTACCGGACCCGATTGACTCATACCCTTGAGGTTTCTCAGATCGCACGAACCATCTCAAAGGCCCTCCACCTCAATGAGGATCTGACAGAGGCCATTTCGCTCGGCCACGACCTGGGGCATACTCCATTCGGACATGCAGGCGAAGATATACTCAACGAGATCGTGCCAGGAGGATTTAACCATGCCGAACAGAGCCTGAGAGTGGTTGACCTTTTGGAAAAGGATGGAAAGGGATTAAATCTCACTGTTGAAGTGAGGGATGGTATTCTGAAACACTCGAAAGGGAAGGGGACGATCCTCTGCGAAGAACCTTCCGAAATGGCCTTGACGCTCGAAGGACAGGTCGTCCGGATCGCTGATATCATCGCTTACATCAACCACGATATCGATGATGCGATTCGGGGAGGGGTAATTTCACAGAGCGATATCCCCAGGGATTGCCTGAAACATTTGGGCGATACCCATTCTCAGCGGATCAACACAATGGTCAACGACATCATCTCGCAGACCCTGCGGTTCGGCAGTGGAAAGCTTTCTATTACAAAAGGGACGATCTCCGCGATTTGGGATCTCAGGGAATTTCTATGGGACCGCGTTTATGAAAACGAAACCGTCCATAACGATTTTCACAAGGCGGAAAAGATTTTAAAGGAGCTCTATCAATATCTTATGGACCACCCCCAATATTTTTTTACATTGATCGAGAGAGAGAGCCTCTACGACTCCTTGGAGCGATGTATCTGTGACTTTCTGGCCGGTATGACAGACCGCTATGCCTTCAACCTTTATGAAAAACTTTTCCTCCCCCTTCCATGGGTAATTCTATGAAGTTAAAGGATCGGAAGATCAAATCAACCCTCCGAGGTTCAAAGAAAAAAACGATCCGGGTGATCATCCTCGGGGCTGGAGGAAGGGATTTTCATAATTTCAACACGTTTTTCAGGGATTGTCCTTCCTATGAGGTCATAGCGTTCACGGCCACCCAGATTCCCTTCATCGCCAATAGAATATATCCTCCAGAGCTTGCCGGAGCAAATTACCCTGAGGGTATCCCCATTTACTCCGAAGAGGAACTTCCCCGACTCCTCTCCGAGCACCATGTCGATCAGGTAGTCTTTTCCTATAGCGATGTCTCCTATCAGGAATTAATGGATAAGGCCTCTCTCGTCCTTTCAAAAGGGCAGGATTTTATTCTCCTTGGACCAGGAGAAACCATGATCGAAAGTGAAATCCCCGTCATTTCCGTCTGTGCCGTCAGGACGGGTTGTGGAAAGTCGGTGATTACCCGGAAGATAGCCTCCCTTTTAAAGAAGAAAGGTCTCAAGGCTTCGGTGATCCGGCACCCGATGGCCTACTGCACCTTTGAACCTGTCGTCCGATTTTCTGAAATGGGGGATGTGGACGAGAAGGCTTGCACCATTGAAGAGAAAGAAGAATTCGAACCTCTCGTTGAGATGGGGATTACGGTCTATGCAGGCGTGGATTATGAAAAAGTGTTGAGGGTGGCAGAGGAAGAGTCCGGGGTGATCATCTGGGATGGAGGGAATAATGACTTTCCTTTCATCAAGCCGGACTGGGAAATAGTCCTTTTAGATGCCCTGAGACCCGGCCATGAAAAGCTTTATTATCCCGGAGAAGTGAATTTGAGAAGAGCTGACCTCCTCATCATCACAAAGGTAAATGAAGGAAACGAGGAATCCTTAAAAAAAATTAAGAACAACATTTCCCTATCGAATCCAGGGGCGAGGGTGATGGAAGCTTCTTCTGTCACCCAGTTGGACCATCCGGAAAGGGTAGAGGACAGAAGGGTATTGGTCATTGAGGATGGGCCGACCATCACCCATGGAGGTATGCCTTATGGGGCAGGAGCCTCTGCTTCCATAAGGCTGGCCAGGGAATTGATCGATCCAAGACCCTATGCAGTGGGTTCACTCAAAGAGGTCTATGAGAAGTATCCACACATCAGCCATGTGCTCCCGGCCATGGGTTACTCAGAGAATCAGATGAAAGACCTTGAAGAGACCATCCGCCGGTCGGCGGCCGATGCTGTTGTTATCGCCACTCCCATGGATTTGAGAAGAAGGATCAACATCGATCTCCCAATAGCCAGGGTCAAATATGATTTCGATATCGATCTCCATCCTCTCATCGAATTGCTGGTGGATAAAAAACTGCGATTTTCTTGACATTACAAATTCCTTGTGATAAAAATCTTTAAGTTATAAGTAATGCCCTGAAGATTTCCTCCAACCTCTAAAAGGAGAACCGAAAATGGCAAAAGAGATTCTCATCGCCGATTCGGACAAGGCCGACCAGAGGGACTTCCAAAAAATTTTTGAAACGACGGATTATCGCCTCGTCTTTTCTGAGAATGGTGAGGATGCCCTTCTGCGGATAAAACTTTTCAAACCGGACTTAATCATTGCGAGGTTGGATCTCGGTGAACAGAGCGGTTTGGAACTGTGTGAGGCTATTAAGACTAACCCAGAATTTAAACATATTCCCTTCATCCTCCTTTCCAATATTTTTGAGGAGATCTCAGAGCGGGACCGGAAACGCGTCCGGGCCGATGGGATCATTTCGAAACCTCTCCAAGAGGATGTAGTTCTAAATTTGGTGGAACAACTGATGGAAGAGGAGACGATTAGAACGAGAGAGGAGGTGATTTCTGAAAGAGAGAGAGAATGGAAATCTTTTGCAGATATCCGAGAAGCTTCCTCCGGAAAAAAAGAGGAGTTTTTGTTGGACGAGTTTGGAGAGAACGAAGAGGAAGAGATCATCGATTTGGTAGATGTGGTGGAGGAGCCGGAGCAGAGGATGAGTATCAATGATTTCATCGCCTCGGCGAAAGAAGAACCCTTCGGAGAGATTACACCCTTAGAATTTTGGGAGAAACTGGAGGAGGAAAAACCACCCAAAGAAGAGTTTGTCCTCACCCCCGAGGAGAAAGGGGTGGAGCTTGAGAGGATGGAACTTCAGTTGGAGAAGGAGGCGGCACCTAAAGAGGTCACCCCCGAGGAGGAACTTTTTGAAAAGATTGAACTGGAGGAGATCCTCGAAAAGGTGGAACAATTGAAGCCTTCGATTGAGAGGGAGTGGCCTTCGGAAAAAGAGGTAAGGTTTTTAGAAGAGAAAATACCGGCGGAGGAGAGGCCTACCGAAAAATATTTTGGACTTGAAGAGTTCGAAGCTGCTCTTCAGAAGGAGGTAAAGGCCAAGCCTTTGGAGGAAGAACTCCAGCCATTCCCTTTTGAGGAACTAAAGGCAGAAGTTCCAAAAGAGGCTACGCCCGTGGAGATGCCAGTGGAGGAAGAGAAGCTGGAAGAACTGGCCGAAGAGGAGTTTCCGGAAGAACTCTTAGCGGAAGTGGTCAGGGAGGAAGAGATCAGCTTCATCGAGGAGCCCGAAGAGATAAGACCTCAGGAGGGAAAACCCCAGGAAGCCATTCCCGAAGAGATAAGTGTCGAAGAGCTCGAAGAGATAGAAGTCCCAAGAGTTGAGGAGGAGAGGGTCAGTCCGTTTTTGAGGACGGTGGATAGACAGATGGAAGAGGTCATCGCAAAGGGAATTCGGGAGATGATGGAGCAGATCGTTACAAAACTTGTGCCGGAGATGACTCAGAATATCGTCGGTCTAACCCTTGAACGGATTGAGAAGATGGTAAGAGAGATCGTTCCGGATTTGGCAGAGAAGGCGATTCAGGAAGAGATCAAACGGCTTCAGAAGGGAGAGAAGGATTAAGGAGGAAAAAATTGCAACGATGGCTTCTAAGGTTCTGGACAAATCTTATGACCCCCATCAGATGGAGGGGAAATGGTATCAGTATTGGATGGAACGTGGCTATTTCAGGGCGGACGAGAACTCATCCGAAACATCTTATTCCATTGTCATCCCACCTCCGAATGTCACCGGTGTCCTTCATATCGGACACGCATTAAACAATACCTTACAGGATGTTCTAATACGGTTTAAAAGGATGCAGGGCTGTAATGTCCTCTGGATGCCAGGGACTGACCATGCGGGGATTGCCACCCAGAATGTGGTCGAGAAGCAGCTTCTGGAGGAAGGTTACGACCGACATGCCATCGGGAGAGAGAAGTTCATCGAGCGGGTCTGGAAATGGAAGGAACAGTCCGGAGGGACGATTATCAACCAGTTGAAGAAACTGGGGGCCTCCTGTGATTGGAGCCGCGAACGATTTACGATGGATGAAGGGCTCTCCGAGGCGGTCAAAGAAGTGTTCGTCCGCCTCTATCAAGAAGGGCTGATTTACCGCAGCCATTATATTATCAACTGGTGCCATAGATGTCAGACGGCCCTGTCTGATCTGGAAGTGGAACACCATGAGGTTTTAGGGAAACTCTATTATCTCAAATACCCCCTGAAGGAAAGCGATCGTTTCCTAGTCGTAGCGACGACCCGACCGGAGACCATGATAGGAGATACGGCAGTGGCGGTGAACCCGGGTGATGAACGGTATCAGGGGATGGTCAGCAAAAAGGTCATCCTTCCGGTCGTCCACCGGGAAATTCCTGTCATCGCTGACCCTTATGTGGATATCGAGTTCGGGACAGGCGCCCTCAAGATCACCCCTGCCCACGATTTCAATGATTTTGAGATTGGGCTAAAGTTCGGTCTTGAACAAGTCAAAGTGATCGATGAAGAAGGCAGGATGAATGAAAATGCAGGCCCCTATCAAGGGATGGACCGTTTTGAATGTCGTAAAAAGATCGTCGAAGATTTTGAGAGAGACGGAGTGCTTATTAAAACGGAGGATTACCATCATATGGTAGGCCACTGCTATCGGTGTAAGACGATCGTCGAACCCAACCTCTCCCTCCAGTGGTTTGTCAAGACCAAACCTCTGGCACAGCCAGCCATAGAGGCAGTACGGGACGGCCGTACCCGGATCATTCCAGAGGTTTGGGAGAAGACTTATTTCGAATGGATGGAAAATATTCGGGATTGGTGCATCTCCAGGCAGATCTGGTGGGGACATCGTATTCCTGCCTGGTATTGCGATTCATGTGGAGAGGTGATTGTGGCCAAAGAGACGCCGACCTCCTGTCCGAAATGTGGTTCAGACCGCCTGAGACCCGAGACTGATGTCCTGGATACCTGGTTCAGTTCTGCCCTCTGGCCTTTCTCCACAATGGGGTGGCCGAAAGAGACCAAGGAGTTGAAGCGGTTCTACCCCACGTCTGTCCTCGTGACGGGGTTCGACATTCTCTTCTTCTGGGTGGCCAGGATGATGATGATGGGGCTGAAGTTTATGGGCGATGTCCCCTTCAGACATGTCTATATCCATGGTTTGGTAAGGGATGAGAGAGGTGAAAAGTATTCGAAGACCCGTGGAAATGTGGTAGACCCGCTTGAACTGATCGATCGCTTCGGCGCGGATGCCCTCCGTTTCACCCTGGCTGCGCTGACCATGCCCGGAAACGATCTAAAACTCTCAGAGGCAAGGACAGAAGGTTACAGGCACTTCGTCAATAAGATTTGGAATGCCTCCCGGTTCGCATTGATGAATTTGGAGAATCTAAAACCAGGCAAAGTAGTTCCCCGGCACACCACAGAATATAGCCTCCCAGACCGATGGATCCGGGGAAGGTTAAATCAGGCGATCCGCGAGGTTCAGAAGTCATTGGAAGGTTACAAATTCAATGAAGCCTCCCATATTCTCTATCATTTCATCTGGCATGAATTCTGCGACTGGTATCTGGAACTGATCAAGCCCTACCTCTATCAGGATCAAGATGTGAACAGAAGAACCATTACCCAAGAGACTCTCCTTGAATCCCTCGATGCCACGTTGAGATTACTCCACCCCTTCATGGCCTTTATCACCGAGGAAATCTGGCAGCAACTTCCCCTGGATAAAAGAGATGGGTCCATCATGAAGGCCGGATTTCCAGAGCCTGACGAGCGGTTTGATGACGAACGAGTCTCTGATGAGATGGGGTTGGTGATTGAGATCATCACAGCCGTTAGAAACATTCGGGGAGAGATGAATGTCCCGCCGGGAGACCAGATTGATGTCATTTTGAGACCGAAGGAAGAGGAGGTTGAAAAGAAGATCCGGAAAAATGAGGTATTCATTGAACATATGGTCAAAGTGAAGGGGTTGAAGATTGGAAAAGGGGTGGAGAGACCGGCACACAGTGCCTTCGCTGTTGTCCGGGATGTTGAAATCTTCGTCCCTATGGATCGATCCCGAATGGAGGAGGAAGCGAAAAGGCTCCAGAAGGAAATATTGAAAATCGAGAAGGAGATTGCCTTCATCGGGAAAAAACTTTCTAATGAGCAGTTCTTAACGAAAGCGCCACCCGATGTGGTTCAGGAAGTGAAGGAGAAGGCATCAGAGTACCAGGCTGTCCGGGACAAATTGGGAGAAGGGCTGGGCAGAATCAAAGAGGCTCTCTTAGGCTAATATTGATGCAGTGACAAATTTCAAAATCCATGTCAGGATTTGGGGAGATAAAGGAATGAAGATGGATATTGAAAAAGTAGCAAGGCTGGCTCGCCTTGAATTATCCGAGGAGGAAAAAGAGACTTTAGGGAACCAGCTAGAACAAATCCTCACCTACATGGAACAGTTGAATCGACTCGATACCAATAGAGTGGAGCCCACTTCCCACGCCATCGCCATTCAGAATGTTTTTAGAGAGGATGAGACCCGGCCTCCTTTCCCGAAGGAAGACGTGTTGGGGATTGCACCCGACGAAGAGGATGGGCATTTTAAAGTGCCAAGGATCATCGAATAATGCAAAAATCCGAAGCACGAAATCCCTGCCTGCGGTAGGCAGGGCAGGCAGGCGAAATTCGAAACAAGCACAAATGCCCAAAATACAAATGTTCCAAACGAATAGTTTTAATTTGAAAATTTGAAATTTGGATTTGTTTCGCCTGCCTGTCGCAGACAGGGATTTCGATATTCGAATTTAGTTATTATGGGACTTCACGAATTGACCATTCACCAATTGCATGACCTATTGGTCAGGAAAGAAGTCACTTCAAGAGAGGCGACCGAAGCCTTCTACCGGCGGATTCAAGAGGTGGAGGGAAAGATCCAGGCCTATCTCCTGCTGACAGAAGAAGAGGCAATCCATCAGGCGGACCAGGTGGATCGGAAGATTGCCGAAGGGGAGGAAATTGGAGACCTTGCGGGCGTTCCCGTAGCGCTCAAGGATATCCTTTGTACGAAAGGGATTCGAACGACCTGCGGTTCAAAGATCCTGGAGAATTATATCCCTTTTTATGATGGGACCGTAGTTCGAAAGCTTAAAGAAAGGGAAGTAGTGATACTGGGGAAACTCAATATGGATGAATTTGCCATGGGATCCTCCACCGAGAACTCTGGATACCAGATCACTCATAATCCCTGGAACCTTGAACGGATCCCTGGGGGCTCCAGCGGCGGTTCTGCAGCAGCCGTGGCCGCTAACGAATGCATTGCCGCTCTTGGGACGGATACCGGAGGTTCAATCCGGCAACCCGCTTTCTGTTGTGGCGTGGTAGGATTAAAACCGACCTATGGGAGGGTATCGAGATATGGGTTGGTGGCCTTCGCCTCTTCATTGGATCAGATCGGTCCGATCACAAAAGATGTTGAAGACTGTGCCATTCTAATGAATTCGATCAGTGGTTATGATCCTTATGACTCAACTTCTGTCAATGTGGAAGTCCCTGATTATAAGCAATCACTGATCAATGACGTCAAAGGGATTCGAATCGGAATTCCCGATGAATATTTTATTGAGGGAATGGATACTGATGTTGAGAGGTCCGTCAGAGAGGGGATCGGTCTTTTTGAAAAGTGGGGGGCCGAAGTCCAAAAGATCTCCCTGCCCCATACGGAATATGCTGTGGCTGTCTATTATATCATCTGCACTGCAGAAGCCAGTTCCAACCTGGCTCGATACGATGGAGTCAAGTATGGACTCCGGTCAGAAGAATTTAAAGACTTAATGGAGATGTATACCCAGACCCGTGCGAAAGGATTTGGTCAGGAGGTGAAACGACGGATTATTCTGGGAACCTATGTCTTATCTGCCGGGTACTACGAGGCTTACTACCGGAAGGCCTCACAGGTGAGAACCCTGATGAGAAATGATTTTGATGAAGCTTTTAAGAAAGTGGATGCGATCGTTACGCCGACCGCACCCACACCGGCTTTTAAAATTGGTGAAAAGGTGGAAGATCCTTTACAGATGTATCTATCCGATATCTACACCATTCCGGTAAATCTGGCTGGGATTCCTGCGATCTCAATTCCCTGTGGGTTCAGCCGTGAGAACCTGCCCATCGGTCTCCAGATTATGGGAAGACACTTTGATGAAGGGAAGCTTTTGAGGATTGCCTACACATTCGAACAGAACACAGAATTTCATCTCAAAAAGCCGCCAATCGTTTGATTAAACGACCGATTTTTCTCTTCATTTCTTAGGAAGTTGTCTAAGGTAAATAGGTCAACCCTGTTGTTGCATAAATCCTATCAGACAGGAATGCTTCCAAACCTCTCCAATGCGGCTTTGTTATTTATTTTATGGGTAAAACGCGTTTTAATAAAAAGGTGGCCTTTGTAATATGCTGGGAATTCCGGTTTTCAATTCATTAAGGTGGCCGCTGGAAAGCTTTTCCAGCATCCCTGTCTGCTGGATTATTTAATTTTTTGCAACATCAGGGTTAAGGTTATGAGGCCCGTTTAGTATAGAGTCACAGGGTAATGTTTATAATTTTAAAGACGAACAACCTAACCGGTCAATGAAACTGGCATCCTTACCCTAACCTTTAAACCGAGGACTTCTAATTGGTCATCTCCTCGAGCCATTGCAGGTAAGATTCAGCCCTTCAACGATAGGAAGGCTGATAATTTCAGGGACAGAATAAGAATGAAGGGACTTCACCTTTTTCTCCACCTCCTCAAATCTTTGTTTTTGTGTCTTGATGACCAAGAGCCATTCTTTTTCATCCCAGATCTTTCCTTCCCATCGATAGATTGACCGGACCGGAGAGATAAGATTAACACAAGCGGCCAGGCGCTCCTCCACCAGTGAACGGGCAATCTTCAGGGCTTCTTCTTCAGAACCACAGGTGACCAGGACAACAATCGGTTCAGACATATTCACTCTTTCAAATTCCAAAAACTTTCTTGAATGCTTTCAGGGCCGTGTCAATATCCTCACTCGATACATCCAAGTGGGTGACCAGGCGGATCTGTGTTTTCCCGAAGGCATGGATAAGAACTCCTTCTCTCCTCATCGCCTCTGCGACCTGGGAAGCGGTAATTCCAGTTTGGGCCACATCGAAGATGACAATATTCGTTTCTACATCTTCAGGGTTGATGGCAACTCCCTTTAATTCTTTCAAACCCAGGGTCAGACGTTTTGCATTTTGATGGTCTTCTTTCAGGCGTTTGATATGATGATCCAATGCATAAATTCCAGCGGCGGCGATGATCCCTGCCTGCCGCATTCCGCCTCCAAACATCTTTCTAAAACGATGGACTCGGTCAATAAATATTTTAGAGCCTGCGACCAGGGAACCGATAGGAGCCCCCAATCCCTTCGAAAGACAGACGGATACAGAGTCTGCCCATCGAGCATATTCTTGGGGTTTGATGCCTTTGGCGATCGATGCGTTCCAAAGCCTGGCCCCGTCGAGATGGATCAGAAGTCCTTTTGATTTGGCCAATCGGTGAATGTCAACCATTTTTTCCATGGGGTAAATGGATCCGCCACCCCGGTTATGGGTGTTTTCGAGACAGATCAGTTTGGTGGTGGGGAAATGGTGGTCATCCGGTCTGATCGCTTCCTCGATCTGAGAAGCATGAAGAATACCTCGGACGCCATTGAGACAGTAGTACTGGATACCTGAGAGGGCGGCTCCGGCTCCTCCCTCGAAATTAAAGGGATGGGAGGTGGCTTCAATAATCACCTCATCCCCTGGCTGGGTATGGGATTTGATGGCCAGTTGATTGGCCATTGTACCCGAGGGAACGAAAATAGCCTTCTCTTTTCCAAGAATTTTTGCTACCTTCTCCTGCAGGGCATTAACCGTGGGGTCTTCCCCGAAGACATCATCCCCCACCTCTGCCTCTGCCATGGCTTTTCTCATGGCAGGAGTGGGTTTGGTGACGGTATCGCTTCTGAGATCAATAAAGTCCTTCATGTACCCCCGGGAGAGATTTCACAACTTACGGCGTTTCAATTAAAGAAAAAATACAATGTTAGAATAGGGGTGTCAAGTGTCCTTTCTTCCTAACCATGGAGGCGACCACTTCGTTACGCCCCTCGCAATGACCTATCAAAGATGTCGCTGCGAGCGAATCACTGCACTCCATTGAAAAAGGTCTTGCAATTCATTTTGGGATGCTTTATTTTTACTCTCAAGAATAATTTTGATGATGTGGAAGATCCGTTTGGAGGGAAGATGGAAGGAATCTATTTGCTTTTAGGCCTCATCGTTGCTATTGGCATTGTTCTTTTTTTCTTCTTAGATCAGAGATGGAGGAAGATCTTGGAGGAGGTCAAGAACGCCCAACCCTCACAGCCCATGTGGACCCTGATGCAGCAACAGATGGAGCAGTTGAGGGGACAGATGAACGATGGCCTCAGTAAAAATATCTCTCTCCTCACCGGACAATTGAGGGCCATCAACGAACAGGTGAATCAGCAACTTCAACTGGTGAACCAGCAGCTTCAGAACTCCAGCGGTCAGATAGGCCAGCGACTGGACAGTGCGGGACAAGTGATTGGTGAAGTGAGAGAGAAGCTCGGAGAGCTCTCCAAGACCAGTGAACAAATACATGAAGTAGGTAAGAACATTGCTACCCTTCAAGAGATTCTTCAGCCACCTAAATTGAGAGGTGGTCTGGGGGAGCAATTTTTAGGGGAATTGCTCTCCCAGGTTCTCCCCCCACAATTCTTTACTCTCCAATATATGTTTTCCAATGGGGAGAGGGTCGATGCAGTGGTGAGACTGGGTGAGAAATTCGTTCCCATTGATTCCAAGTTTCCGCTCGATAATTTCAAACGAATCATCGAATGCAAGACTGACGAAGAGAGGAAGGCATGTCAGAAGATCTTCTATCGAGATGTGAAGAAACACATCGATGACATTTCCAGCAAGTATATTGTGCCCAATGAAGGAACTTACGATTTTGCCCTGTTATACATTCCCGCAGAAAATGTGTATTATGAGACGATCACAAAAGACGAATCATATGGAGAAGAGAAAGGGATTTTCAATTATGCATTGAAGAAGAAGGTGATCCCTGTCTCCCCCATTTCTTTCTATGCCTATCTCCAGGTGATTGTCCTTGGGTTAAAGGGGTTGCAGATCGAGAAAGATGCCCAGAGGATTCAGGCCTTGCTGGCTGGTCTGAAAAAAGACATAGGAGGCTTTCAGGAGGATTTTCAATTGGTGGGGAAACATATCACCAATGCATTGAATAAGTTTGAGGAAGCGAGAAGACGATTGGATAAATTCAGTTTTAAATTGGAACAGATCGAAAGCCAACCGGTATTGCCATTACAGGAAAGAAGAGAGGAGAACAAAGAGCCCTGAAACCCATGGGGTTTAAGTCAAAAAGAGAAGGATGAACGCTGAGCACCCGGTCATCAGAGCCATCAGGACCAGAAGATCGATTCGCCAATTTACGAAGGAGTCGGTTTCGGATGAGATCTTGAACCAAATTCTTGAATCAGGTTTGTGGGCACCTTCTGGAAAGAACAACCAGCCCTGGAAATTTGCCATCGTCAGGGATCGCACGTTGAAGGAATCCCTGGCCTCGCTCACTCATTATGGATCGACCATTGAAAACGCTCCGGTATGCATTGCCGTTTTTTTGGACCATTCCAGGGTGTATGACCGAGTCAAGGATGTGCAGGCCATCGGGGCTTGCATTCAAAATATGCTTCTCACTATTCATTCGATGGGATTGGGAGGAGTTTGGTTAGGTGAGATTTTAAAAAATAAAGAGAAGGTGGGAGAATTATTGGGGGCGAGCAAGGATTTAGAATTAATGGCAGTTGTGGCTTTTGGCCATCTATCAAAAAGGCCTGGGGGTGGAGAAAGAGACTCCTTGGAGGAAAAAATATTTTTGAGAAAATAGTCAGGGCTACATAAAAAGATGATTCCAACCAGAGACGAATGTTTAAAACTGATGAGTCAATATGGGATGTTAGAGCATATTATTCATCATAGCCTCGAAGTGGCAAGGGTAGCTCTTTTTCTTTCCGCTGAATTGAATAAAAAAGGCCAAAGGGTTGATCTCAGTCTAGTGGAAGCAGCCTCTTTATTACACGACCTTACGAAAGTAGAGTGTGTCAAGACAAAAGAAGACCATGCCCATACAGGTTCTAAGCTTTTGAAAGGAATGGGGTATGAAAGAGTAGGGGAGGTCGTGGAGCAACATATTTGGTTATGGAAGGAAGGAGAGTTCTCGTCCGTTTCCGAAGAAGAAATAGTGAATTATGCGGATAAACGAGTGATGCACGATCGGATTGTTTCATTGGAGGAGAGGTTTAACGATCTCAAAAACCGGTATGGGAGAGATCAAAGGGCCATTGATTATTTAGGGCGATTGGAGAAAGAGATCTACGGAATTGAAAATAAAATCTTTTTTATTTTACAGATCGACCCACATGACCTCCAGCATCTTCAATTTGATAGGAACCGATAGTCCCATAAATAGGGGTACGTTCGATGACCCACTTAAGTTTTGAACAAGGGCCAATTCAGCCTCCGAGTGAAGCCTATCGATCGCTGGACGATCTTTCCGATACAGATTTAAACCAGCAGTGGAGGAGGCTATACGGAGGTTCGGGCCAGAGAAGGCAGGTGGCATTGAGAAAGTCCTTTCCGATTTGATGGAGTTGTATATATGAGGGTGGACCGGAGATTAAAAAATAATATTTTGAAAATAAAAAACTGTTACGTAAAAATCATTTGTGCACATATGGGAAACGATTTGTGGACATGGTTTGTTTTTCATTCATAGATGGAACTCCCATAATTTCTTACCCTCCTTGTAGATCATAAACTTCTGATTGGG
>JBFMAE010000329.1:0-15236 GCA_040756085.1 Thermodesulfobacteriota bacterium
CCGGAGACAGGGAATACTGTGCCGGTCTGGTTGCTTTCAACTCCGTCTTTCAAGTCATTTTTTTCTCAATCTATGCTTATATCTTCATTACGGTTCTTCCACCCTGGCTGGGACTGAAAGGAATGGTGGTCAAGATCACAATTAGCCAGATTGCCGAGAGTGTTTTTATTTATCTCGGGATCCCTTTTATCGCTGGCGTCCTCTCACGGATCATTGGGTTGAAGACAAAAGGCAGGGATTGGTACGAGCAAAAATTCATTACAAAAATCAGCCCTGTCACTTTAATTTCCCTCCTCTTCACTATCCTCGTTATGTTCTCCCTTAAAGGTGAGTATATTGTTCAACTTCCTCTTGATGTGGTTCGTGTAGCCATTCCTCTATGTATCTATTTTGTTCTCATGTTTTTTGTCTCTTTTTACCTATCGATGAAGGTGGGGGCCACTTACGAACAATCTACTACTCTGAGCTTTACCGCTGCATCGAACAACTTCGAGCTTGCCATCGCCGTGGCGGTAGCAGTCTTCGGGATTAACTCCGGTCAGGCCTTTGCAGCAGTCATTGGTCCACTAATGGAAGTTCCTGTTTTGATCAGCCTGGTTAACGTGGCTCTCTGGTTTAAAAAGAAATATTTCCCTTATGTCATGGAAACCCCAGCGGGAGTTTGCCACGTAACCTGCAAGCCGTGAAAAAGAAGGAATCTTCTTGTTTCGCAAAAACCAATAATAGTTAAAATATAGGCAAGATGGTGTTCAAGCATGAATGAGGAGCATGGTCAAGAAAGACCTGATAAAAATGAAGAATAAGGAGGTAAATGATGGGGTTCTGGAATCTAAAGGTATTAAAATTGGAAGAATTTCGTCCTGGCATCTGGAGCAAAATCGAATCAGGTAAGAATTTAACCATGGCTTTTATGGAGATTTCTCCTAACAAAGAGGGGAACCTTCATAACCACCCCTTTGATCAGTGTGGAATCGTGATTGAAGGAGAGATAGAAATCTCTATCGGCGAGGAGAAAAAATTACTAAGACCTATAGAAACCTACTTTATTCCTGCAGGGATAACACATAACTGGAAAACCTATTCTTCTCATGCAAAGATTTTGGATGTGGTGGTAAAACAGGGCTAACAGCGTCAGGGGACAATCCCCTTAATGCAAATGGCCTCCTCAGGACATACGTCCTCACACTTTCTGCAACCAAAGCAGGCCTCTTCATTGATGACCTTGAGCACCCCATCATTCAGCTCCAAACAGAACACATGGCAAATCTCTACACAAGCCCCACAGGCATCACAATGACCCAGGATCTGAATACTAGGTTTCATGGAGTTTTAAAAACTCCCATGTAAAAGTTGAAACAACGGGAAGGTATGCTAAATTGGAAGCATACCTGCCCGGTGTTGAAAGTTACATCAGGTTCTTCGTCCCTTTCCAGAGCTTCCATGCTGCTGAAGGTCTTTCCTCCATGAGCTCTTCGTAAATCGTCCTCTGGACGATCTCTCTCATAATCTCATTCGTTCCTGTGTAGATCTTGGCAACACGAACATCCCTGAGGAATCTTTCGATCGGGTAGTAATCCGTATAACCTATACCTCCCAATATCTGAAGACACTGGTCAATGATATTCCAGGCTGCCTCCGTTGAATAGAATTTGGCCATGGAAACTTCCTTATTTGGCCTTCTCTCCTCTTCATCTATGACCTTTGCTGCACGAAGACAGAGAAGTCGGCCTGCGTCCAGAGTAACTGCCATATCAGCAACCTTGAAACTGATCCCTTGAAATTCTCTGATCTTCTGTTCAAATTGCTCACGGGCATCTGGGTATCTCACAGCAATCTTCAAACATTCACGAGCAGATCCAAGAGCAGTGGCAGCTTCCATCAGACGTTCCGTCTGAAGGAGATACATGAGTATTTCGAAACCCTGGCCTTCTTCGCCAACACGGTTCTCTTCGGGAACAGGTACATCCCGGAAGAGAAGATGGGAAGCATCCATGCCTCGCCAGCCCATGAGGTTAAACTGTTCCACCACCTGGACACCATGTTTTCGCTCTGCAACGAAGGCAGTAATGCCCTTGTGAGGAGCAACGTTCGGATTCGTACTGGCAAAGGTGAGGAACCAGTCGGCCCCCACACCCCCCTTCTGGAAGCGTTTTTCTCCTGTAATGATATAGCGATTCCCTTCTTTTCTCGCTGTGGTTTTCAACCGAGCAATATCTGAACCTTTCAAAGGCTCGGTGATACCTTCCGCGCAGATCAGGTCTGCGTTCATCGTGGGGAGGATGTATCGCTTCCATAAATCCTGACTTCCATATTTATAAATGGCGCGGCAGAGGTAGGTTGACATTCCCATTGCACAGCCCAAAGGGAAGGCCAAAGCGTCCAGTTCTTCCTCGGATAGGATAGCACATACGGTGTTGAGGCCTCTTCCCCCTACCTCCTTTGACAGAGGGATGCCTAATTTGACAGAGGGATGCCTAAATAGTTGCTCTGTCCCAAAGCTTTAACAAAATCCTTGGGAAACTCTTTCTCATCCTCTCTATCCATTCGGAGAATGAAGGAGAGGTCCAATCTCTCCAGAAAAGCCTTAAACTCATTCCGAAACGAAATCTCTTCCTTAGTAAGCAACACATCAATAGACATAAGAACCCTCCATGGAAATACAAAATTTTTTATCCCCTTACCTAAACTACTAAAAATAAAAAAGGGGACAGGCAACTTTTTTAAATAAAAGCAGCCTGTCCCCCTTCTGTCAAACTTTTATCCATCGACGTTGGAAACCATAATAATAAAGGAGTAGTCCTGCCAGATAGGCGACCCCCATGTTCCACATGGCGATACCGGCAGTGACGAGGAGAACAAAAAGGTTCTGTCTCTTCAGTTTGATATCCTGAACGACGAGTGCCAGTTCCACCCCGGCGAAACAGAGAATCACGCCCAGTACCGGTCGAGGAAAAACCTGAAGAAGGAATCCAACAGAATCGCTCAAAAAAAGTCCGATTAGGAGCACCATCACACCCAAAATAACCAGCGCCCCTCCTGTCCTGGCACCAAACCGGATATGTCCAGCCATGCCCCCTGCTCCGTGACACATGGGAATGCCTCCTATGCAGGTACTGATCAGATTCATGATGCCGTGATCGATGCTGATCGTTTTGGCCGTCACCTTTCGATCAGGAAAGTGGGCATTATTCTCTGAAACCGTTGCAATGATGGCGTTGCCGAGTGTAAGGGGGGCTTGAGGAAGTCCTAAAATAATAAAACCAGAGAGAAGTTCTTTCCATGAAATCCGTCCTAAGGTCAATTCAGGCCATCGAAATCGAATGGAGAGATGGGAGATCTCTCCAACTAATTCCGGCCTTTGAATAAGAGTTAGAATGACTCCATAACCCAGGAGCGCCAGCATGGCTGGAAGGCGTCGGTTATTGAGAAGAAAAAGGGTCAGGACTGCACCTCCGATTGCAAAAACAGGCTGAGTCTTCATCATCCCTAAGCCTTCCATAATGAAACTCAGGCCCAATCCTAGCATAATCCCCCGAATAACAGGTTTGGTGGTAACCTTTTCGATCCAGGTGACGGCTCCGGTGACTCCCATCAGAAGCCAGAAAAGACCTGTGAAGATTCCAGATCCCCAGATCATCCCTGGAGTGATCGCCCCCGCATGGGCAATCGCCATCCCTCCGATCGCCTTCATGGGCTGGATGGGAATAGGAGTTTTAAAGTAAAGGCCTACAAAAATTTTGAAGAGACCAAAGGCAACAAGAATACCTAATGGGTCCATTTTATTGAGAGTAACATAACCCACGACAAAAGGGATCAACGTTCCCAGATCGCCAAAGGCTCCGGCAAACTCCATCTTATTGTATTCGTTGCCCCATAATCGCATGATTTTCCCCGTTCATGGATACCATATGTGATAAGAACAACCTTGTCAAACTCATTATTTTTAAAGAAAGAAAAAGTGAGGGTGATTCCTTGATTTAACCCTTCAATTTCTTTTAAGATAATAACAATGAAAGGATTTTTTAATCGACTTCTCCGGATCGATCTCTCGAAGAAAAAGACGACCGTCGAACCCATTCCTGAATCGATTCTTCGATCCTATTTGGGTGGGAAAGGGTTGGGATCCTATCTTCTCCTCAAAGAAAATCCACCCCATATCGATCCCTTTTCGCCGGAAAACCGACTCATCTTCACACTGGGTCCTCTTGCAGATACTCCTTTCTATGGGTCCAGCCGTTATGCCGTCTTCACCAAGTCCCCGCAGACAGGGATCTATTCAGAATCCTATTCCGGAGGAAAGATCACCCTTTCTTTCAGCCGGACAGGTTATGATGCCATCATCATTCAGGGAAAATCGAATCATCCCGTCTTCATTGAAATCAGCGACAGAGAAGTAGTCTTCCATTCTGCTTCTGACCTCTGGGGAAAAGAGACTTATGAGGCAGAAGAGACTATTCTCAAAATAACAGGGATCAAAGAATCCGGGGCATTGGTCATCGGCCCGGCCGGAGAAAATCTGGTCAAATTTGCTGTGATTGAGAGTGAGCACTGGCGTTCCCTTGGAAGGGCGGGAATAGGTGCGGTGATGGGATCAAAAAAACTGAAGGGGATCGCCTTCCACGGGGAGAAGCGGAGGGGGCTTGCTGATCCCTCCTCTTTGAAAAGATTGGCCCAGGATTTCAAAGATAGGGTTAAGGATAATCAAATCGTACACATTTATAAAAAATATGGAACTCCCATGTTGGTCTCCATCATGAACACCATCGGAGCCTTCCCCACTCAGTACTGGTCGAAAGGGTCTCTGGAAGGCTGGGAGGGAATCAGTGCAGAAAGTCTGATGGAACATTGCGAGGTTACTCCTTCAGCCTGTCCTCATTGTTTCATGGCCTGTGGAAAAATCTCTCAGGTTAAAAAGGGCAGGCATCGAGGCCTTCGCATCATGGGCCCTGAATACGAAACCTTATACGCCTTCGGAGGTCTCTGCATGGTCAATTCCATAGAGGAGATTATTTACCTCAATGACCTGTGTGACCGTCTGGGTATGGACACCATTACAGCAGGAAATTTGGCCGCCTTTGCCATCGAGGCCTCAAAAAGTGGAAAGATTAAAGAGAGACTCGATTACGGAGATGTGGATGGGATTGCCGATACTTTGAAGAAAATTGCGGATCGAAAAGGAGTAGGCCGGATTTTATCGGAAGGGGTTCGACATGCCGCCTCGATTTTTGGGATGGAAGAAAAGGCCATCCACGTGAAGGGACTGGAGCCTGCCGGTTTCGACCCCAGGGTATTAAAGGGAATGGGGCTTGCCTATGCTACTTCGGATCGGGGGGCGTGCCATCTCAGAGCAACCTTCTATAAATCCGAACTCTCCGGACAGATTGACCCCGACCAAATAAAAGGAAAAGCGAAGCTCTTTGTTGATTACGAGGATAAGATGACTCTCTTCGACGCCCTCATTCTCTGCCGTTTCTATCGAGATTTAATCACTTGGAAGGATCTCCAGGAGATTATAAAATCTACTTGCAACCTTTCACTCAAAAAGAAAGAGCTGAAGGCCATAGCCTCAGGAATCATCCAATTGGCCCGAAGTTTCAATCAACAGGAAGGGGTGACGAGAAAAGAGGATAAACTCCCTCGCCGATTCTTTCGAGAGGTCCTCCAGGAAACGGGAAAATCGCTCCAACCCGGAGAGCTGGAGGTCATGTTGAAGGAGTATTACCAGTTGAGGGGATGGGAATAGGGTGTTTACCTCCTGTCAATAATTATGGTAATATTGGAATAGTGAAATTGTGGATGGAAGGCGGGAAAAAGGTGGCATTTGGGTTGCTCAATTTGTTCTTTTACCCATGATTCCATCATTCTATTGTTCCATTGTTCCATTACTCCAGGGTGATTTATGGTTTTAAGGGGTTTAAAGGCTAAAATTCTTCTCAGCGTGATCATCGTGGTGGTGGTGATCGAAGGGATCTTCCTCTACCTCAATATCCGCTCTCTCTCCCGACAGATTCTCGACAAAACAGAAGAAGAGGCCTATAACCTCAGCGAAACCATTCGTTTGAGCATTCGCTATGCGATGATCAAGGATCGAAGAGACGAATACCAGCGGATTATCGATGATGTCGCCCAGAGAAAAGGAATTGTCGAAGTCAGAATTTTCAATAAGCAGGGTGAAATCACGGTCTCTTCGGATAAATCCAGGGTCGGAACCGTCGTCGATAAGCAGGCAGAAGCCTGCTATGGATGTCACAGGGAGGACAAGGCAAAGGTCCTTCTTCCGTCCGATAGCAAAACCCGCATCTATCATACAGAAAAGGGGAGTCTTCTCGGATTGATTAACCCAATTTATAATGAATCCCCCTGTTATCCCTGTCATCCTAAAACAACGAATGTTCTCGGTGTCCTGGATACAATGATCAGCCTCCAGGATTTTGAAAAGGCAAGGACCCAGATCTACAACCGGATGATGATCTCAGGAGTCATCAGCGTCATCATCCTCAGTTTTTTGTTGAGTTTACTCCTGACACGATTTGTGAACCGACCCGTCGACAAGCTACTGGCCGCTACGAAGACGGCCGCCCATGGAAACCTGGATCAAACTGTGAATATCCAGTCTTATGATGAACTGGGAGAACTTTCTCAATCCTTCAACAATATGATCTTAGAGCTGAAGCGATCTCGTGATGCGATTGAAGGATGGACTCAAACCCTGGAACATCGTGTTCAGGAACGGACCCAGGAACTTCAGCAGGTTCAGGATCAACTCATCCGTGCCGGCAAGATGGCCGCTCTTGGAGAACTGGCGGCTGGAGTGGCTCATGAGATCAATAACCCCCTCACGGGGGTCCTCACCTTCAGTTCCCTCATGCTTAAAAAGGTGGATAAAAATCATCCCTGGAAAAAGGATTTGGAGAACATTGTCCTACAGACCACTCGATGCCGGAATATTGTAAAGGGACTTCTGGACTTTGCCCGACAGAGGAAGCCGGACAAGAAAGAATGGGAGATCCACACACTTATTGACCAAACGCTCACCCTTGTTGAAAAACAGGCACCCTTCCAGAATATCCGTATTGTTAAAGAATTTAAACCAGAGATCCCGACGCTCTTCGTCGATGCAGACCAGATCCAGCAGGTCTTCATGAACATCCTTCTCAATGCAGCGGATGCCATGGGAGGAAATGGTGGTACTTTGACCATCAAAACAGATTTAAGGGATGAAATAGCAGAAATTTCCTTTACCGATACAGGATGCGGAATGACCAAAGAACATCTCTCTAAACTCTTCGCCCCTTTCTTCACAACCAAAGAGACAGGCAGAGGAACCGGGTTAGGGTTAGCTATCAGTTATGGAATCATACAAAGCCACAGTGGAGAAATTGAAGTGGAAAGCGAGGTGGGAAAGGGATCGACCTTCCGGATCAAACTTCCCATCGAAAAACGAAATGGGGAGTTAGGGAGATCGGGTGAAGCGGAGAAAGTATAACCCAATATATGTAGCGTTCCAGTGACACTGGAACGGAATTCTTTCCATGCGCCCCCCTTGACTACCGCAGGCCGGCAATAAAATGAGGGCGCTACTATTTTATGTTCTTTATAAGTTCTGTCAAACGATCCTCACCATCCTTCTCTCTTTCAATACCAACTACACCTAGAAGATAGAACCCTTTATGAACAACGATGACCTTTCCCTGATAGGGGTCTCTCCCTTTGAATGTGTTGGGACCAAATTGAGTTGGAATCCATGAATAGACTTCTCCTTTTCTTGAAAGACTGTTTCTGTAAATTTTTAGGGCACTCACGGCATCCTGATCATTTTTAAAAATGGCTAAAAAGAGATGAACTTCTTTACCCTCAATCTTAACCTTAACCTCAGCCTTATCTTTAGACTTAACCTCAACCTTCTCTACATATGTCCCCTGGAAACCCCTTTTTAAAAATTGATGTCCTAAAAGGCCTTCAGGAAAATACTGGATGGAACCCGGCTTGAGTCCATTTTTAGGAAAATAGCCAATCTCTTTTGGTGGAGGGGAAGGATCCATAATCCTCAATGAGATGGTCGTCGCCCATTGTTTCAGGATGGAAGGATTTGATTCTGTGGCGTAAAGCATGACAAAGTACTTGCCCTTATAGAAGAAAGCGGAGCGATCATCGAGGTAGGAGTCCAGCCCTATTCCTCCCGGACGATCCTCATTTCTAAACCGTGAGAATATACCGAATGCCTGAAGTACATTTCCCATGTCATAGATGTCCAGTTCGATTTGATTCTCACGGCTTTCTTTGTTCTGATAAATGGCAAAAACAGACTTTTGAAACCCGTATTTGAAAAAGAGTTCAGCCTGACCATTGATATGCTCAAAGAGAGTCTTCTTCGTGTAGGTTTGAGGGCCATGGATTAAGGCCCATCCTGCCGGGATGTCTTTCTTAGGAACAAGGGATCCCAAAGGGGTTGCTAAAGATACCTTCCAACAGGTAACCATTAAAAAAAACACAAAGATAGTGATCGTCCTTTTATTATTCATAAAGGTTTGTAGGGGCGGCCCTCAGTGGCCGCCCATTGTAGGGATTGTTTATTAATGGAGCCCGCGGAGGGACTCCACTACGTTGTTATAATGGGTCATACGAAAAGGTGTTCGGCCAACCTTATCTGTGATTTCATGTCGAGTCCTCTCCTGCAAATAACAGAACAGGATGAGCACTCAGAACAGCGTCTGATATCTTGCAATAATTGTGTTTTTTCAAAAACCTCATCAACCAGTCCATCGTTCCGATAACCATCGTGATACATCACAACTCTTAAGAGATCACTACGAAGTACCCCTTGAGGACATTCGCCAATGCATCCTCCGCACATCGTACAAATCCTTCCCTGAAGAAAGGACTGATACTGTTTCAGTTCATTTAAATTTTTCTTCGAAAAGGAAGTTCCCATGACTGCAGCACATTCCTCAATCTGCTCAATCGTGGTCACTCCTGGAACAGCCGCAGAAACATTCTGATCCATCAATATGTATTTGAGGGCAGCCTGGTGCGGGCTGAGACCTCCCATTCTCTCCTTCTTATAACCTCCTGCCTGGGTCTTCATCGCCACAATGCCTATCCCTGATTTTGCAGCCAATGCCACTGCCTCTTTTAATTTTTTCGAATGGGTGAAATTGTAAGAGACCAGAGCGACATCGTGAAAATTCGATTTTGCTGCTTCTTGTAAAAGTGAGGCCATATGGCTATGGGCGGAAAAACCGGTGAACCTGGCTTTTCCTTCCTTTTTCATCTTTGACATGAATTCGAAGAGATTGGTATCGGAAACCTCTCCTGGAGAAGAGTGACCATGCCATACCAAGACGTCAATGTAATCTGTCCTCAATCGTCGAAGGCTTCGCTCAACCGAGGCCCGCATCTTCTTTTCATCATGGACATGAACCTTCGTCTGGATGAATACCTTCTCCCTCTTTCCCTGGAGAACCCTGCCTACCATCTCCTCATTCTGGCCCCGCATGTAGCAGTCTGCTGTATCATAAAAATTAATACCAAGATCAAAGGCCCGATGGAGCACAGCCGGATCACTGCAATTCATCACTCCCATCGATACAGCCGTCACCTTCAATCCCGTCCTGCCAAGGATGCGATGGACGAGGAACGGCTTCTTCTCCTCTTTTACTGATGCATAACTCGGATTCCAAAAACGGCTGGTAAACATTCCCAGAAGGGTGGATGACAAATTTCTTATAAACCGTCTTCGCCCCATGTGGTAGGATACCATCGTATTTCCTTTAACTATTTAGATTTTAAAAACTATAACCCATCCCATCGTAAATTTCATTTTTCCGAGGATGGGAGACCGGAAAGATTTTGACTCAATCTTATTATCACATTCCGTTGGTGAGTTCCAGAATTTAATTGACAATCCATTTAAATATAATAATATTTTCTTAATTCTTTCTATTAGGTTCATTTAATGAGTTCAAATCGTCCTAAGATCATCGAAAGGAAAACAAAAGCAACCAATAAGGATCTTGATGCTATTGTAAAGATCTCAGAGGCGATTCACCAATCCTTCGACCTTGATCGAATCCTTCAAATCGCACTGGACACAGTTTTGAAGCTCAAAGGCTTGGATGCCGGCACCATCCGCATCATGGATGAACAATCGAGCAGCCTTATTCTGAAGGCTTATCAGGGTTTTCCTCTAAAAGTAATAAGGAAATTGAAAAAGATCAAATTAGGGGAAAAATTCTCTGGTCTTGTGGCCTTGACCGGTGAACCCATCCTTGTCCATGATATCTCCACCAGCCCATGGCTTGCCGAGATCTCCGAGGCAAGGGCGGATTTGAAATCTCTCGCCAGTATTCCCCTAAAGTCACGAAGCAAGATTGTTGGTTCTATGAATATTTATGCTCCAAATGCAGATCATTTTCATGAACAAGTCATGCAACTTTTGAAGGTTATTGGCCTCCAAATAGGTATTGCCATTGAGAATGCTAAATTGCTGGAAATGCTCCGGCAGAGCCTTAAACAATCCGAGTATATTTTGAGATCTTCTCCCAACGGGATTATCACTTTAGACGTCGATGGAAGGATTCTTTCATTCAATGAGGCAGCTGAGAGAATTCTTGGCTTTTCATTGGAAGAGGTACGGCAAAAAACTTACAGGGATGCCTTTACAAACCAACCTGAAATCATTGCTGCGATTGAAAAACAAGAGCTTAATCAAGAATTTATCTTTTATAAAAAAGATGGAGAACGCATCTATATTAATTTGAGCCATTCTCCCATCAGAGATGAAATGGGTCGGGAACAGGGATCCATTCTCAATTTTCAAGATATTACAGAAAGAAAAAAAATAGATGAACAGATCCATAGGATCGCAAGGCTCCTCTCCCTCGGTCAATTAGCTGCAGGAATCGCCCATGAGGTGAGAAATCCTCTTTCCGGCATCAGCTATGTCCTGGATGATCTCCATGATTATCTAAAAGAGGACGAAGAACGGAGAGAGCTTATTGAAAGAGCTACGAAGGA
The DNA here is from genome assembly GCA_040756085.1 of Thermodesulfobacteriota bacterium. Classification (GTDB taxonomy): domain Bacteria; phylum Desulfobacterota; class BSN033; order BSN033; family UBA1163; genus JBFMAE01. The sequence goes on from JBFMAE010000329.1 coordinate 11,017, forward strand.
AGTGGATCGATTGGACCGCAGCGTTTCGAGCCTGTTGGATTTTTCCCAGGTCAATCGCGTCGATCTTTCTTACCATAATGTCAATGCAATCCTTGAGGATGCCTTCCTGTGGATCAAAAATCGATGTCAGGATCAGGAAGTCGAAGTTTTAAAAGAATATGGAGAGGATCTTCCTGAGATTATGCTGGATCCCGAGAAGCTTAAGCAGGCCTTCCTAAATCTTATGATTAATGCCCTCGATGCGATGGAAAGGGGTGGAATTTTAAAGATCCACACCCGGGGATATTCTGGCAGTCAAAGAAACCCCATGGAACAGAGTAAATTTGTAGAGGTCATTATTGAGGATTCAGGATCAGGTATCCCCATCCAGGATCAAAATAGAATCTTTGATCCTTTTTTTACTACCAAAGCAGAGGGATCAGGTCTGGGACTTTCAATCACCCACAGCATCATCTTGGAGCATAGGGGAAAGATTTCTTTGGAAAGCGAAGAAGGAAGAGGGTCAAGATTTACCATCCATCTTCCGACCTCTTACCCAAGAAAAGGAGGTATCCTTTCCGTCGGAATTGAATCGGGGATTGATGTATTAGATCCCCATACTCATGGAGGATGGATGACGTATCGTGTGGTGAGGAATATTTTCGAAGGCCTGGTTGATAAAGATCTCACGTTGGAGAATGTCGCATACTCTCCGATTATTCCATGTTTAGCAAAATCCTGGGAAATCTCCTCTGACGGTCTAATCTATACCTTTCATCTTCGTGAGGGAGTAAGGTTTCACGACGGAACCCTTTTTGATGCAGAAGCCGTTAAATTCAATATTGATCGAATGACCAATCCAAAGGCCCCACAATACGATCCTAAGGCTGCCCATTACTCGATCTTTATCTGGAGATATCTAAAAGCCGTTGAAGTAGTAAATCCCTTGAAGGTAAGAATCCACTTATCCCAACCTTTTTCAGACTTTCTGGCCCAATTGACCGAAGGAGGCCTCGGTTCTGCAAAAATGCTTTGTCCTTCGTCCTGGAAACGGTATGGGAGCCAGGGGATCAAGGATCATCCCATTGGGACCGGCCCTTTTAAATTTATAGAAAGAGGAAAAAAGGGAGAGGTGATTCTTGAAAAAAATTATGATTATTGGGGTGAAATGGCTCTTTTAGATAAGCTTATCTTCAAACCTATCCCTGAACCTGCTACTCGAGTTGCAGCCCTACAGATGGGAGAGGTAGATTTTATCTTCGTCCCTCCCCCTGATACCATTGATATCCTCAAAAAAGCAGGGTTCATGGTCATTCAAGGGCCAGTCCCCCATATCTGGTTCATGTACCTCAACATGAGAGATCGAAAAATGCTGGATCCCCGTGTCCGGAAAGCCATCAATATGGCCATTGATAAGGAAAGAATGGCCCAACAACTGCTGCGGGGAACTGCCAAGGTTGCCCATGGCCTTCAGGCCCCTGGTTGTCCATCCTATGATCCGGATTTTTTTGACTATGAATATAATCCGAAAAAGGCCAAGAAGCTTCTCTCAGAAGCTGGATATCCAAAGGGTTTTAAAATGACCTTCCAGACATCCACGGCAGGATCAGGCCAATTGATTCCTGTTCAGATGGCTGAATGGATCCGACACGACCTCGAAAAAGTAGGAATCGACTGTAAGCTTGATCTCCATGAATGGATTCATTACATCGGGCTATGGGCAAAGGGGATTCAAGAGGGTGTGGAGGCTAACCAAATCTCTTGGGGAATGAGTTCGGATTACTGGTTGGAGATCGTGGCCCATTCGAAGAACTGGGGTCCAAATGGGAGGAACAGCGGATATTATAAGAATTTGAAAGTCGACGAACTTCTGGATGCCGCAAGGCTTGAATATAATGAACAAAAAAGAATAGCTCTCTACCGGAAAGCAAATGGTCTCATTACTAAAGATACAGCCTATGTACCAATTGTGAATGATCTTGCTCCCATTGTTATGAATAAAAAAGTCAAAGGATTTATCCATCCTCCTTCTGAATGGTACGACTTTACTACGGTTTGGGTTGAGGAATAGGCTGTTCGTCCAGCGGACAGTATATGCCCAAAAAGTGAACGAATAAAAAATTCTTAATTTTCTGTAAGTTGGAACTAACCTCCCTCTTTTTTAGTAAAAAATAAGTAGCAACATACCCGCAGATCAAACGGTTTAAAGTATTCCTTCCATTAAAATCCATCTTAAATCCGGCGATTTACCTCTTTTCCCTCTACGGTATAAAAATTGCAGAATGAATTTTATGAGGGCCAATCTGTCCGAGAAAGGAGGGGAGATCCCTTTATTAAGGACGGCTGCTCTTTATCTATTGAAAGGAAGATATGATTAACCGGATAAACAGGATTTACTAAGGTCTCGTTGCAAAAATTTTAATTCATTAAAAAGACGATAAGGAGGGATAGCATGAAAAAGAAAGCTAATTCAGACGAATTACTTCAAGTCAAGCGGCGTGATTTTCTAAAGATGGGACTTGCGGCAGGTGTCATAGCAAGTATCCCCGCAGGTTCAATCTCAAAGGTTGGGGGGAGCCAAGCATATGCTAAAGTAGGAAGCAATACATTGGGAGTTGCTCCCCCAACCCTTGAGGAACTGAGTATTATTGCCAAGAAATATTACCTGAATCTTAGCAAGGATGATCTAAAGGTTTACCAGAGTGTAATTGAGGGAGCCATCGGATCTTATAGAAGGGTTGCTGAGCTCAAAGAGCCTAAACTCCCTGTGAAATATCCTCGCGAGCGCGGATACCGACCGTCTCGACAGGAGAATCCACTCAACGCATGGTACTGGAGGTGTTCCATCAAAGGAGCAAGCAGCGGGAAGCTTGCGGGTAAAAAAATTGCTCTGAAGGATAATATTTGCGTCTCAGGGATACCGATGATGAATGGATCAGCAGTCCTGGAGGGTTTTGTGCCGGATGTGGATGCGACGGTCGTAACGAGGATCCTCGATGCAGGGGGTGAAATCATTGGCAAGGCAGTCTGCGAGGACCTCTGCTTCTCCGGTGCATCATTTACTTCTGCGACAGGCCCTGTGCTCAATCCCCATAATCCAAAGTTCAATGCAGGGGGCTCATCCAGTGCAAGTGCTGCCCTTGTCGTTCATGGGGATTGTGATATGGCGATGGGAGGGGATCAGGGAGGCTCCATCCGTATTCCCAGCTCATGGTCCGGGGCGTATGGTTTGAAAGCCACCTATGGGCTTGTGCCCTATACGGGAGTTTTTCCGATCGAGCAGACTCTTGACCATACCGGTCCTATGGCGAAGACTGTAAAAAACGTTGCACTTTTGTTAGAAGTTGTTGCAGGAAAGGATCCCCTTGATCCTCGGCAGGGGGAGGTGAAAACAAAGCCATACACCCAAGCTCTCACGGGTAACGTTAAGGGCCTGAGTTTCGGGATCGTTAAGGAGGGATTCGGATGGAAGGGAGCATCTGAGGAGGACGTGGACAAAGCTGTAAAAGAGGCAGCTTACGCTTTCGAAAAGATGGGGGGAAAAGTCAAGGAGATTTCCATACCCATGCATTTGGACGGCATACACATCTGGAACCTCGTTGCCACTGAAGGAGCCCTTTGCCAAATGGTCCTCCATGATGGTATGGGTTTGAACTGGCAAGGTTATTATACAACAGGGCTTGTGGATTATTATGGTCGGGCCAGAAGGACGTTAGCCGATAACTTCTCTGATACGGTCAAATTTGTTATTCTCCTCGGACAGTATATGGCAGATAAATATTACGGCCGGTATTATGCAAAGGCCCAGAATCTGGTGCCTGTTCTAAGAGAAGCATATGACAAGGCCCTCAAGGAGGTAGATCTACTGATTATGCCGACAACACCGATGAAGGCCATGCCTATCCCCGAGAATCCTACAGTCGGAGAGTATTTTGGAACTGCCTTAGGAATGATCCATAACACCTGTCCGTTTGACTGTACCCATCACCCAGCCATGAATGTGCCTTGTGCAAAGTCAAAGGGCCTGCCTGTAGGGATGATGCTCATCGGCCGACATTTCGAAGATGATATCGTGCTCAGGGCCGCAGATGCATTTGAGAAATCGGGTATATATAAATAAACGAATCATTGCTCAGCCTTAAGAATATGAAGCCCTCCTGCCTGTGCCTGCGTAGAAAGTGCAGGCAGGACGGGCTTATAACCTGTCAATACGGCCCGCTTCTTTTTTCAGCGGGCCGATT
>JBFMAE010000330.1:0-9155 GCA_040756085.1 Thermodesulfobacteriota bacterium
AGAGCCTTGTTACCTCTGCCTTCCAAACGACCGCATTTGTAAAACTTTGAAGATATTGCTGCCCGACCGGCAGTCCCAATTTTTTCACACCTCCTGAGGCATTACGTTAGAATTAAAATTGACTTGACAAGAATAGATTTATTGGTTAATATGTGCATTATTATATATAAAATAAATTTTATAAGGAGCGAAACCCATGTCTCTGCCCCATGCCCTATTAGGTTTACTCAATTACCGTCCAACAACAGGGTATCAACTTAAGAAAGCCTTTAAAGAATCGATTTACTTTTTTTGGAATGCAACACTCCCCCAGATCTATCGGACATTAAATCAAATGGAAAAAAAGGGTTGGCTAACTGCTATGATTGAGCATCAGGAGGGTAAACCAAGTCGCAAGGTATATAAACTCACGAACAAAGGATTAAAAGAATTTCGGCGATGGCTGAAGGAGCCATCAGAGGTTCCGCAACGCAAGAATCCCATGATGTTGAAAATTTTCTTTGGCAATCAGATGGATAAAGATCAGCTTGTTAGTCACATCCAAAAAATGATCGAATACCACTCCAATTTGCTTAAAAAATATGAAAAGGAGGTGAAGCCTGTCATTCAACGCTATGCGTCTATTACTGGTGCTTCTGATGACGCCCGATACTGGGCCTTTACATTGGAGTTTGGTCGGATGCATGCAGAAATGGTTACAAAATGGTGCGACAAATTATTAAAGACCATTAATAGTGAAAAAGTTTCAGGACCCACTAAAAAGAGGGAATCCTAAAAAAATCCACACGAGAATACTCGCGAATATAAAAAAGGAGGTAAGACCATGCTTAACAAAAGAATATCCAGGCGTTCATTTCTAACTATTTCGGCCATGACGGCAGCTTCCTTTGCTCTCGACTGGAAAAAGATTGCAGCCTATGCTGCCAGCATGGGCCCCAAGAGCAACTATCCCACCGTAATCATCGGAGCGGGATTGGGGGGATTATGTTGTGGAACCCATCTGTCCAGATTCGGCATTCCAGTAACAGTAGTCGAACAACATGGTATCCCAGGAGGCTATGCCACTTCTTTCGGTCGAGGGGCATTCACTTTCGAGGTGTCCCTGCATGGGACGTCCATTCACAACAATGCAACAGCACGAATACTGAAAGATTTGGGCGTCCTTGAACAATTACAATTGATTTCACTGCCCGAAGCCTTTCATTTCAAGACACCAATCCTTGAAATTTCAGTTCCTCAGCGAGATCCGGGAGCACTGATTCAACTTTTGACTAAACATTTCCCCTCTGAAAAGGAGGGTATTCGTGGGTTTTTTCAGGAACTATTAGATATAGCTGAAGAAACGGACAAGCTTCACCAGAAGAAAGGGAAGTTTTTCAAGTATATCTTCCCCATTCAGTACCGGAAGATGTGGAAGGTTAGGAATAAGACTCTGGTCGATTTATTAAATCAATACGTCAAAGACCCTGCCCTGAAGGATGTTCTGGCTTTCAATTGGGGTTACTACGGTCTGCCTCCATCTAAGCTCTCCGGTTTTTACTATGCCACCGCCCTTGGGGATTACCTGAAAAATGGCTCTTACTACATCAAACCCCGTTCTCAGGAATTGAGTAATACCTTGGCTAAATCCATTGAGACCTCAGGTGGAAAAATCCTTTACGGAAACTCGGTGGAAAAAATCCTAGTGAAGGACGGGGCTGTGCAGGGAGTAGCCATATCAGGAGGAAAAGTCCTGCCTGCTCGAGCTGTGGTAAGCAACGCAAGTGCCCTTGCCACCTTTAAGGAGATGCTTCCCCTGGATGTTGTGCCAGCAGATTACTTAAAGAAGCTGAATGAATACCGGCCAAGCATCTCGAGTTTCACCGTTTGGTTGGGGTTAAAACAGGAATTGAGGGGTAGGATAAAGGGTTACAGCATTGGCATCTCTTCAGGAGAAGGGGCGGAGGCCAATTATCAATACTGCATGAAGGGTAATGTGGAGCGGGGTCCCTTCAGCGTCACCATTTACGACAACCTCTTTGAAGGTTATTCCAAGCCGGGTAAATCGACACTCATGCTTCTCTTTCTCACAGGGCACGAACCCTGGCGGAGGTTTGAAGCCGATTACCGGGCAGGGCGTAAAAAAGACTATTATAAGGAGAAAGCGAGGTGGACAGATATCCTCATCCGCAGGGCTGAAAAAGAGTTAATCCCCGGGCTCTCCTCCATGATAGAAGTTAAGGACTCGGCAACTCCCTTGACCAACTGGTATTTTACACGCAATCCTGAGGGGGCTATCTATGGTTTTGAGCAGGCTATGAATAATTCCTACATGACCAGGATCGATAACCGGACCCCTATTAAAGGACTCTACCTGGCGAGTGCCTGGGGCAATCCTGGCGGTGGTTATACAGGAGTATTGAGAGCCGGAGAATTGACCTTCCAGAAAATGATGGAGGATTGGGGAGGTTAGTTGGTCATAGGTAGAGCTAAAAGCAAGCGTGAGAGAATTGAACTTAAAATTAGAAAGAGGGTCTTTATGGAGAAACAGAAGATGTATGAAAAAGCAAAGAAGAGGGTAGAAGCCAGAATTGGATTCTATATCCCAAAGAATGGCAAATCTCAATAGAGCCCTATGGGCAAAGCCCGTGATCTTCTGCGTAGGCGGATAATTTTTCTCTTGAAATCTCCAAAGAGACTTGGTAAGATGAAAAAAAACGGGAGGTAAAGGGCCATGGCAGTGAGGATCATTATCGATCGGAAGGTGAAGAAGGGAAAGGAAGAGGATTTTGCGAAACTGCTCAGGGAAATGAGGTCAAAAGCGGTCCCTTCAAAGGGCTATATCTCGGGTGAGACGCTACGGGCCTTGGAAGACCCCCAAAACTATATTGTGATCACCACATGGCAGAGCGTCGAAGAATGGAAGAAATGGGAAAAAAATCCGGAAAGAAGGAAGATTCATGTCAAGATTGAAAAACTGATGGCCAGGCCTACGGAGACAAAGATATATACCCATGTCTAAGGGTTTCCCGGGATCTTGACAAATAAAAAGGAATGTGGTAGATAAATAAAAATGAATTGATGAACTCTTTATGATCAAAGAATCAATGCCAGCCTTGAAGACCCTCGATCCTGTTCGATCAGGATCGGGGGTCTTTTTTTATGACCAAATCATCCCACCTTACCCCCCTTTTAGCACCTGCCTGCCGACAGGCAGGAAAAGGACCCTGGGGGGATTTGAAAGGAAGATTTGATGGAACTTTCTCAGAAAGCCATACTGGCCTTAGAGGATGGGACTGTATTCGAGGGATGGTCTTTTGGGTTTCCCGGAGAAAAGGCAGGAGAAGTCGTCTTCAATACCAGCATGGCAGGCTATCAGGAGATCCTCACGGATCCTTCCTATAAAGGTCAGATCGTGATCATGACCTATCCACTCATCGGTAATTATGGAGTCAACGAAGAGGATATCGAATCTCAAGGGCCGAAAGTGGAAGGTTTCATCGTCAAAGAGAACAGTTCTCTTTTTAGCAACTGGCGTGGGAATCAATCTCTCTCCCACTATTTGATTCAGTGCCGCATTATGGGAGTGGAGGGTATGGACACGCGAGCCCTTACAAAACATCTCCGGGTAAGGGGCGCGATGAAAGCTATCCTCTCCACGGAAGACCTGAATCGAGATCGTCTGATTGAAAAGGCCAAGACCTCCCCTGGCCTGATCGGCCGAGACCTGGTCAGAGAGGTTACCTGTGGAAATCCTTATCAATGGACGGAGAGGATTGACTCGGAATTCTATCTTTACAACCAGCCACCTTCCACTTTCCACTTTCGGCCAAGAGTGGTCGTGATGGACTTCGGCGTCAAATACAATATTCTCCGATCCCTTCGTGACTGGAACTGTGAAGTGGCCGTTCTCCCAGCTTCCTCGTCGGCGGAATCGATCCTCTCCTATCGTCCGGATGGAATCCTTCTATCCAACGGCCCGGGCGACCCGGAGGGAGTTCCTTATGCGATTGAGACCGTGCGCCAGCTCATAGGAAAGAAACCGATCTTCGGGATCTGCCTGGGACATCAGCTCCTGGGGTTAGCCTTTGGAGGAAAGACCTTTAAGTTGAAGTTCGGGCATCGGGGGGCCAACCAACCCGTGAAAGATCTGAGAACCGGTAAGGTGGCAATCACCTCCCAGAATCACGGGTTTTGTGTTGATCCCGATTCTCTAAATCCGGAGGAAATTGAATTTACCCAGATCAACCTGAATGACCAAACCCTAGAAGGAATGAGACACAAGCAACTTCCGATCTTCTCGGTGCAGTATCACCCTGAGGCCTCCCCAGGGCCTCACGATACACAGTACCTCTTTAATGAATTTATAAAGATGATGGAGTTGCATTCAACGGAAACCCGATAGAGGTTGTAGGAGCGTTCTCCTTTGGAGAACTTGAGGCAGAAAAAAATGTTTTGCCTCTCTCCTCAAGCGCAGCGCTCCTCAAGGGAAACGATCTTTTATGCCTAAGAGGACCGACATCAAAAGGATACTCATCATCGGCTCTGGACCTATTGTGATCAGCCAGGCCTGTGAATTTGACTATTCGGGAACTCAAGCCTGCAAGGCTTTAAAGGAAGAAGGGTTTGAGGTAGTGTTGGTCAACTCCAATCCAGCCACAATCATGACCGATCCAGAGATGGCCGATCGCACCTATATCGAACCGGTCACTCCTGAAATATTAGAAAAGGTCATTGAACGGGAGAGACCGGATGCCCTCCTTCCAACTTTAGGCGGACAGACCGGCCTCAACGTCTCCGTCGCCCTTTATGAATCCGGGGTCCTTAATAAATATGGCGTTCAGATGATCGGCGCAAAGTATGAGGCGATTAAGAAAGGAGAGGACCGAAATCTCTTCAAGGAATCGATGAAGAAGATCGGCCTCGACCTTCCTCGAAGCGGGCTGGCCTATTCTCTCAGCGAGGCCTTAGAGGTCGCCAAGGGAATAGGATTTCCCCTGATCGTTCGTCCCAGTTTCACACTGGGTGGCACAGGGGGAGGGGTCGCCTATAATATAAAAGAATTCGAAGAGGTGGCGGCCCGGGGACTCGAGTCGAGCATGATCGGTGAAATCCTGATCGAAGAGTCTATCCTCGGCTGGAAGGAATTCGAACTGGAGGTGATGAGAGACCTTAACGATAATGTCGTCATCATCTGCTCCATCGAAAACTTTGATCCCATGGGCATCCATACCGGAGACAGCATTACTGTCGCACCTGCCCAGACCCTGACGGACAAGGAATACCAGAGGATGAGGGATGCGGCAATCCAGGCAATTCGAGAGATCGGTGTGGAGACCGGAGGGTCTAACATCCAGTTCGCGATCCGTCCGGATGATGGACGAATGGTTATCATTGAGATGAACCCGAGGGTCTCCCGATCTTCGGCGCTTGCCTCCAAAGCCACCGGATTCCCCATCGCCAAGATGGCTGCGAAATTGGCCGTCGGATATACCCTCGATGAGATTCCCAATGACATCACTAAAAAGACGCCTGCCTGTTTTGAACCGACCATCGACTATTGTGTGGTGAAGATCCCGAGATTCACCTTCGAAAAATTTCCTGGAGCAGACCCCACCCTAACCATTTCGATGAAGTCGGTCGGTGAGACCATGGCGATCGGCCGGACCTTCAAAGAAGCCCTTCAAAAAGGACTCCGTTCCCTGGAAATCGGAAGATACGGTCTGGGTGCAGATGGGAAGGATCAATTCCCTTCCTTCACTGAGATTTTTAATGACCCCGCACGACCGAACATGCTTGAAGAGATCAGGGAAAAACTCTCCACCCCGAATGCAGAAAGGATCTTCTATGTCCGCTATGCTATGCTTGTAGGGATGAAGGTTGAGGAGATCCACGAATTGACTAATATCGATCCCTGGTTTCTGTTCAACATTCAGGAGATCATTGACCTGGAGAAGGAGATACGCCCCTACGGAGCAAAGGTGAGGGATCTGGAACTCTGGAAAAAGACTCTGACGCCTGATCAACTCCGCCTTCCGGAACCGCTTCTGAGAAAGGCGAAGGAGTTTGGCTTCTCTGATTTCCAGCTCGGGTACCTTTTGGGCTTTGACGAAGCCACCCTCCGGAAGATGAGGACAGAGAACGGAATTCTCCCCACTTATAAACTGGTGGACACCTGCGGAGCAGAATTTGAAGCCTACACCCCTTACTATTACTCCACTTACGAGACAGAAGACGAATCCGAATCGTCCCCCCAAAAGAAGATCATGATCTTGGGAGGGGGCCCGAATCGAATCGGGCAGGGGATCGAATTTGATTACTGTTGCGTCCATGCCTCCTTCGCCCTGAAAGAGTTGGGTTATGAAACGATCATGGTGAACTCCAATCCGGAAACGGTTTCGACGGACTACGACACTTCTGATAAACTCTATTTCGAGCCCCTCACGCTCGAAGATGTCCTCCATATCATCCGGGTCGAAAAACCCGATGGGGTGATCGTCCAATTCGGGGGGCAGACTCCTCTTAATCTGGCAGTCCCCTTGGAGAAGGCGGGAGCTAAGATTATCGGAACGACTCCTGAGAATATCGATCGGGCAGAAGATCGGGAGCGGTTCAAAGCCCTTCTTAAAAAGTTGGAACTTATTCAGCCATTCAATGGCACAGCCAGTTCGGTCGATGAGGCCAGAAGGATTGCCGATGACATTGGCTACCCCGTGGTGGTGAGACCATCTTATGTTCTGGGTGGAAGGGCGATGGAGATCATCTACGACGAGGAATCTCTAAAGAGTTTTGTTCAACGGGCCGTGGACGCCTCCCCAGAACACCCCATCCTCATCGATAAATTCCTGGAAGATGCAATTGAAATCGATGTCGATGCTGTCTCCGATGGAGAATCCTGTGTCATTGCCGGGATCATGGAACATATCGAGGAGGCCGGCATTCATTCCGGGGATAGCGCCTGTGCTACCCCTCCCTACTCCCTGAGTGATGAGTTGATCGAAGGTCTGAAACGCAACACCTATGTCTTAGCTAAGGAGCTCCAGGTGGTGGGTTTAATGAATATTCAATATGCGGTCAAAAATGACGTCACCTATGTCCTCGAAGTCAATCCCCGGGCATCCCGGACCGTTCCTTTTATCAGTAAGGCGACAGGGATTCCTTGGGCCAAAGTGGCTGCCAAGGTGATGGTAGGAAAACGACTCCAGGAACTTGGAATCGAGGGAGAAGTCGAAATCCATCATATCGCCGTGAAGGAATCGGTCTTTCCATTCAACCGGTTCTATGGGATCGATACGGTGTTGGGTCCGGAGATGAAATCGACAGGAGAGGTGATGGGAATTGATACCGATTTCGGGATGGCCTTTGCTAAATCTCAGATCGCTGCTGGTCTCAACATCCCTCTAAGGGGAAGTGTCTTCATCAGCGTCATGAACAAAGACAAACGATCCATTGTCTTCGTTGCCAAGAAATTGGTCGACCTCGGATTCGAGATTGTGGCTACCAGAGGAACGGCCAAAGTCCTGGCCAATAACGGGATCCCGGTTCAAACCGTATTCAAGGTTGGGGAAGGAAGGCCCGATATCGTAGACCGGATTAAAAATGGAGAGATCCACCTGGTCATCAATACACCGAGCGGTAAGAAACCCAAGGTGGATGAAGTGGCCATACGCAGTCAATCGGTGGCTCATAACATCCCCTGCATCACAACCCTCTTCGGTGCTGAGGCAGTGGTCAACGGGATTGAATCCCTCGTGAAGAGAGGGTTGTCTGTGAATTCGATTCAGGAATACCATCGAAGGATTTTATCATCTTCTACAACAACTGAAGCTATTTGTTTGGAGAGTGGGGCTTCCCGGATATGAGATATTTTTTATTCCTTTTCCTCCTTTGAGAGAGAATGCCATAAATTTCCCTTCCCCCTTGATGGGGGAGGGCTTGCTCTGTGGAGTAGCAAAACATACTCGATAGGGTAAGGTTGGGGGTGAATGATTAGATTTAGTCCCCCCTCCCCTTTACCCTGTTAAATAAAAGGGGCCTTTGGGGGTTGGTATGTTTTATCTGAACTCTTGCATAAATTTAAAATGACACGCTAAATAGTCCATATTTAACAGGGTGAATCCCCTCCCACCAAGGGAGGGGAAAAGTTTGGTTGTAAATGGAGGATCGTTCTATGGGAGTGCTGACCAGGGAGGAAATTCTGAAGGAGATCGCTCAGGGGACAATCGAAATCGATCCTTTTGATGAGGATCAGGTGGGTCCGGGTTCCATCGACCTCCACTTAGGAAACGAGTTCAGGGTCTTTAAGAAACTAAGAAATGTTTGTGTTGTTGAGGATAGCATCTCTCTCGAAGATCTTACCGAACTCCTGAAGGCAGAAGAATCTTTTACCCTGATGCCCGGGGAAACGGTCTTGGGTATCACCCATGAAAGGATCAAATTGCCTGCCAATATTTGTGGCTGGCTCGAGGGAAGAAGCCGTTTTGCTCGAATGGGACTGGTCATTCACATGACCGCAGGATTTGTTCAACCCGGAATTAACAATCGCCAGGTGCTTGAGATCGGAAATCTTGCCCCCTTCCCTCTCGTTCTCAAACCCGGTGTTCGCATCTGCCAGATCATCCTTGAACGCACTGAGGGAGAGGCTTCGTATCATGGCAGGTTTGTGAATCAAGACCAACTCTAATCTGGTCTCTCTTGTTTATTTGGTCTCTTTAGTAAACCCCGTTAGAAAGGACGGAGCTTTATACCCCGCCCTTTCTGTAAGGAATTTAAAAGCTCATCATAGCTCATCCCCGCCTTAAAAGGTGGGGCTTTCTAACGGGGTAAACCAGATAAACCAAAGAAACGAAATGAACTAAATAAACGCAAGAGATGAATCGCTACTCTATCGGATCAATTATCGGTATATTATTGGTATGGGAATTTCTGGTGAGATGGCTGGAGATTCCAAAATTTCTCCTTCCTGCACCGAGTACCATCTTATTCTATATGATTATGAAATTCAGACTCTTAGCCTCTCACACCGCAATGACTTTTATAGAGGCGGGGGTTGGTTTCGTCATCGGCTCCTTCTCGGCAATCCTGACGGCGATTCTCTTTCTCTGGTCCCGGCCTTTGAAGGAGATGTTTTACCCCTATGCGATCATTCTCAACAGTACCCCAATCGTTGCCATCGC
>JBFMAE010000331.1:0-4425 GCA_040756085.1 Thermodesulfobacteriota bacterium
AACAGATCAATGGCTGGAGGTGAGAAATCCAGCCAAAGACGAAGTGATCGCCATGTGACCTGAAACAACCAAAGAAGAGATCGACCGCACAGTCAAAGCAGCTCAGGACGCCTTCTGGAGTTGGAGGACGACACCCCCTCCCCGGCGCGCAAAGCTTTTGTTCGATTTTCACGAAAAACTTCAGCAACATCAGGCGGAGATCGCTGAATCGATTGTTAACGAAAATGGAAAGACTCTAACAGATGCCAGTGGAGAATTGACAAGAGCTCTCGAATATGTCGAACATGCCTGTGCAGGGCCGGAGCTTTTGAAAGGCAGCCATGCAGAAGATGTGGGGACCGGTGTAGATACCGTGTATATCCGGGAGCCATTGGGGCCTTTTGTATTTCTTCCCCCGTTCAATTTCCCTGCCATGATCGCTCTTTATTTTGTATGGGCCATTGCCGCTGGCGACACGGCGATTATCAAATCGAGCCGTCTCTGTCCAATGACCATCACCAGGATCTTTGAGATTGCCGATGAATGTGGTTTTCCCAAAGGGGTGATTAACCTTCTGCATGGCTCAGGGAGTGGTGTGGGTAATGCTTTGATCACCCATCCCGGTACAGTGGGCGTCACTTTTGTTGGTTCTTCCGAGGTGGCGGAGCATGTTTACAAGACTGCCATCAATCATAATAAAAGAGCCCAATGTCAGGGAGGAGCAAAGAATCATGTCCTGATCGCTGAAGATGCAGTGTTGGATTGGGTAATGGAGAATGTGGTGGCTTCCTGTTTTGGTCACGTCGGGGAGCGATGTTTCGCTGTATCGAATGTTTTAGTCGTGGAAAAGGTCTATGATGAAGTCAAGGAAAGATTCATTGATCTCTCTAAAAAATTGGTCCTCGGCTATGGGATGGAGAAGGATGTGACCTTGGGCCCAGTGATTTCAAAGGATGCTTTAAACGAATTGCTGAGAGAAGTTGACGAGGCAATCAATGATGGAGCGGAATTAATTCTCGATGGAAGGAATCCAAAAGTAGAAAGGTACCCAAAAGGTTACTTTATCGGGCCAATGATTCTGGAAACCGAACCGGAGATGCGCATTTTCCAGGTGGAGGTATTTGGACCGGTTCGTTGCCTCAAGAAGGTTAAGGACCTTGCAGAAGGTGTGAGAGTCATTAATCGAAGTCCTTATGGCCACACTGCAAATCTCTATACTGAAAACGGAGGGTGGGCAAGGGAGTTTGCTCGTCTTGTCCAAGTCGGTCAGGTTGGAATCAATATCGGGACTCCAGCTCCGATTGCTTATTTCCCGGTGGGGGGAAGAAAGATCTCGATGTTTGGCGATATTCGAGGCAGGGCCAATGAGGCGATTGATTTCTATACGGACAAGAAGGTGATCATCAGTCGGTGGCATTCCTCGTTCGGAGGATTGGCCAGAATCCTGGATGATGGCTTTGCCATGAAGTATACCAAAAAATAAAATATTGTTGAAGGCTTGAGGAGTGTCTCGCAAAGCGAGACTTGAGGGTTGAGGTTAAAAGATTTTACCTCTACCCTTAAGCGGTAGCGATCCTCAAGCGAAGCGATCCTTACAATTGAGTTTGATAGAAGCAATGGAATTAGCGATCAAGTTCATACTAAACGGCAGAGAAGTTGAGGTGGAGGTCCCTCCCAACTGGACACTGCTCCGTCTCCTTCGGGAAAAACTCGGCCTTACAGGAACGAAAGAGGGTTGTGGGATTGGAGAATGTGGAGCCTGCACCGTGCTCCTGGATGGGATGCCTGTACATTCCTGTCTTCTCTTGTCTCCCAAGGTCGGAGGGAAGGAGGTCCGGACTGTAGAGGGCCTTGGAAGTCGAGAATCCCTTCATCCTTTGCAGCGATCTTTTATTGACCATGGGGCGGTTCAGTGTGGTTTTTGTACTCCGGGGATATTGATGTCTTCAAAAGCGCTTCTGGAGAAGAATCCCCACCCTTCGCGGGATGAAATTAAAGAGGCGATCTCAGGCCATCTCTGCCGATGTACGGGTTACAGTCAGATTATTGAAGCAATTGAAGCCCTAAAAGAAGACGTCGGAGGTTAGAGGAGCGTGCTGCTTCGCAGCACTTGAGGAAGAAGGGGAATTCTTTTGCCTCAAACGAAGTGATCCTCAAGCGAAGCGATCCTTAACCCTTCAGCCTTAAACCGAAAGTTTGATGATTCCTCCTTTTGACTATAAAATTCCAAAGACCCTCCAGGAAGCCTGCGATCTATTATGGGATCCCCATGGAAGAGCTAAAGTGATTGCAGGTGGGACGGACCTGGTCATAGCCCTTCGAAATGGAGATTCAAAGCCCGAAGGCCTCATCGATATCACCCATATTCCTGAATTGCGAAGGATTGATGAAAAGGATGGAGTGATCACGATTGGAGCTGCAGTGACCCATTCTGAGATTGCTTCGTCTCCCCTGATAAAGAAATATGGGAAGGTGTTATCGGATGCGGCCTCAATGATTGGGTCTGCACAGATAAGAAATCTCGGAACGATCGGAGGGAACATTGTCAATGCCTCTCCAGCAGCCGATACGATTCCCCCCCTGATGGTATTGGACGCTGTGGGAAAAGTGGTATCTAAAGACGGGGAGAAGGAGGTTCCTCTCCATCAACTGTTTAAAGGTCCGTATCAAACGAATCTCGGGCCAGATGAACTCTTGGTTCAGGTCATATTTGAAAAACTTCCCTCCAGCGCGAGAATGAGCTTCATTCGATTGGCTCGAAGAGAAGCAATGGCCATTGCAAGGATGAACGTGGCCGTCGTTCTTCAGATGGAAAAAGAGAAAGTCCGAATTGGAGATATTCGCATCTCGGTGGGGTCCGTCACCCCAACCCCCCAGAGGATGTCTGATGCAGAAGCGATTTTGAAAGGGGAATCACTCAACGAAGAGTTGTTGAAGATGGCTTCGAAAAAGGTTTCTCAGGCAATGATTCAAAGAAGTGAGGTTCGGCCTTCGACCCCTTATAAAAAGCCAGTCATAGAAGCTTTATTTATGAGGGCCATGAAAAATTCCCTTGAGGAAGAAGAATGAGGCAGGTTGGGATTGAGATCCCGAGGGTCGATGTCCTGGAGAAAGTTCTGGGCGAGGCGAGGTATGGTGCGGACCTGTCCTCTCGCGAAACCCTCCATCTTAAGGTCGTGAGGAGTTCCAAACCCCATGCCAAAATTGTAAGAATCGAAATGGAGGAAGCCCTTAGAATTCCAGAAGTGGAGAGAATCTTCACAGCAAAGGATATTCCCGGAGAGAATCTGATCGGAACGATTACCAAAGATCAACCCGTTCTCGCATCAGGCCGGGTGAGGTATATCGGCGATCCGGTCGCATTGGTCGCCGCTAAAACATTAGAGACTGCTGAAGAGGCCGCAAAAAGGGTGATCGTGGTTTATGAAGATCTTCCCTCCGTCACAGATCCGGAGGAAGCCCTCAAACTTGATTCTCCTTTGATTCATGACAGAGGAAATCTACTCATAGAATATAATGTGATCAAAGGCGATGTCCAGGCAGGATTCAGAGATGCCAAGATCATCGTAGAGGAGAGTTATACAACTACCTGGGTTGACCACGCCTATATGGAGCCGGATGCTGGCATCTCCTACATTGATGATGAAGGAAGAATTACCGTGGTCTGCCCGACTCAGAATATCCATTACGATCAGAAAGAGGTGGCGACTCTCCTTTCCCTTCCACCGGAAAAGGTCAGGATCATCCAATGCGCCACAGGAGGAGGATTTGGGGGAAGGCTGGACATCACGGTCCAGTGCCTGCTGGCTCTTGCAACTTTTCATCTAAAGAAGCCGGTTAGGATTGTTTACTCTCGAGAAGAAGTCTTTCAGGTCATTTCCAAACGTCACCCCTTAAAAATTCGATATAAAAGTGGTGCGAAGAGAGATGGATCCCTTACTGCTGCTGAAGTAGACATTCTGGGTGATACCGGAGCTTATGCCTCTTATGGTGCAACGGTGGCCCTCCGGTCTGCTCTCCATGCTACAGGACCCTATCAGGTTCCCCATGTTAAGGTGAGGAGCCGGATGGTCTATACCAATAATCCATGGGCGGGCGCGATGCGGGGATTTGGAGTTCCTCAAATTGCCTTTGCTCACGAATCCCAGATGGATCTCCTCGCCCGGGCTTTAAATATTGACCCCATCGAGATTCGACTCAGAAACGCCCTTTGCGTTGGATCTGAGACAGCGACCGGTCAAACCCTGATGGCCAGTGTCGGAATAGGGGAGACCCTGAGAAGGGTGAAGGAATGGAGAGATCAAGCCGCCTTTCCTAAATCTGATTCAAAAAGACCCCATATTAAGAGAGGGGTGGGGATCGGTTCGATGTGGTATGGAATTGGCAATACGGGGATTGCTAATCCTTCAACCGCCCAGATTGAGATAGATCCAGATGGTGAGGTCC
>JBFMAE010000332.1:0-22041 GCA_040756085.1 Thermodesulfobacteriota bacterium
AAAGTTGATATGCTTTCTGCCAAACTTTTAATTCCTTATAATTTTTAAGCATTTCACTTGCCCCCTTGAATCCTAGACCCCTTGAACCCTTTTTTTATCCTTTTTCATTTAGAGGCAGATTTTCTCTACATGAAAGCCATTCATCCAGGGCATCCTTTTTGAACCTCCAGCTTCCGCCCACCTTACGGCAGGGGATCTCTCCGTTTTTAGCCAGACGATAGATGGTCCGGACATGGACGCTTAAATATTCTGCCGCTTCCCGTGGTGTCATGATCTCCCTCATCTGGATTTCGGATTTCGGATTTCGGAATTCGGAATATTTATTCATTTTTATTTCTCCTTGCCTTCTTAGTTCGGAGTTAAGAGTTCGTAGTTCGGAGTCTACCATTCATTTTTTTAAGGATTTAATTAGTCCTGTTACCATTTTTGATAGCTCCGAACAAAGGCATCTCGATTGTCGTTTTGTTTCACTGCTTATAAAATTTTGTCTATATGAAATTTCACTAATTGCAATGCACTCCCTGATGGATCGTCTTGCTATTTTTAAAAATTGATTAAACTCTGGTTTACTCCCTCCACTTCCTTCTGCAATATTTAAGCAGATAGATATCGAGGCCCTTTTAAACTGGTCTATTAAAGAAAAGATTTCTGTTTTAGTGAAACCTTTTGTAACTTTGTAGACAAAATCAACATATTCCAGGGCCTTCTGGTAGACTTTTAAGTTTTCGAAATCGAATCTCTCTTCATTCATAAATACTCCGAACCAATTACTCCGAACTTATTTATCCAGCACTTCTCGCACTTTCCTTGCCAGGGCTTCCGGTGTGAAGGGCTTCTGGATGTAATTCACTCCCTTCTCCAACACACCATGGTGGACAATGGTGTTATCCGTATAACCCGACATATAGAGAACTTTGAAGTACGGGTATACTTGTCTGAACCTCTCTACCAATTGGCGTCCATTCATCTCCGGCATGACCACATCAGTCAAGATCATATGTATAGACCCCTTCTGCTTTTCGCAAATCTCAAGAGCGTCAGTTCCATTTGACGCCTCTAACACGTTATATCCCTGCTTCTCCAGAACCTTCACAGCCAGTTTCCTAACCGCCTCATCATCCTCAACGACAAGAACCGTCTCATTACCCCAGGGAATTTCTTCCTTAATCTCTTTCTTACCTATCTCCTCCGGAAGTTCATCCACCCTGGGGAGATAAATTTTAAACGTTGTCCCTTGGACCGGTTCGCTGTAAACCCATATGCTCCCTCCGCTCTGCTTCACAATCCCATAAACCATCGATAAACCCAACCCTGTTCCCTCCCCTTTTTCTTTGGTCGTAAAGAAAGGTTCAAAAATTCGCTCTCTGACATCGGGAGTCATCCCCACTCCTGTATCACTCATCGAGAGCATCACATAACGACCCGGAGTCACCCCAATATGGGCACGAGCATAGGCTTCATCTAATTCGACATTGGCCGTCTCAATGGTCAGTTTTCCTCCCTTCGGCATCGCATCCCTCGCATTGACCGCAAGATTCATGATCACCTGTTCGATCTGTCCGGGGTCGGTTTTAACCTGTCCCAGATCATCAGCCAAAGAGTTGACCAGTTCGATATCTTCGCCGATAACACGGCGAAGCATCTTATCCAAATCTTTTAGGAGGACATTCAGATTTAACACCTTCATTTCCATCATCTGACGTCGGCTAAAGGCCAGAAGTTGACGGGTTAGATCCGTTGCCCGTTGAGAGGCTTTTTGGATCTCCTGGATGTTTCCCTTCAAGGGGTCTCGTTCTTTGAGGTCAAGGAGGGAAAGTTGACTGTAACCTTTGATAATTGTTAGAAGGTTATTGAAGTCATGGGCGATACCTCCGGCTAAACGACCAATAGCCTCCATCTTCTGCGATTGGCGAAGCTGCTCCTGAAGGGACCTCATCTCTTCTTCCGCTCGTTTACGCTCGGTGATATCTCGTGCAATCACCCGAAACCCGATCCGCTCACCTTTTGCATTTCTTATCAAAGAAATGGAACCTTCGAGAATTCTCTTTGTGAAATCCTTTCTTATGATCTCATATTCAAATGCTTTTGCAGGCTCCCCAGTGGTGTATACTCGATTGAATCTCTGATATACTTTTTTTGCCATCTCTTTATCCATGTACTGTCGATTGTTCACACCAATCAGTTCCTCTTTCGAATACCCAAATATTTTTTGCAAAGAATTATTGAAAAAAGTGAAATTTCCGGCAATATCTGCCTCAAAGTAACCATCTTCGATTGCATCAAGAATGTTTCTATACCGTTCCTCTGATTCCCGAAGGGCCTGCTCCGCATGCTTGCGCTCGGTGTTATCCTCCACTGTGCCTTCGTAATATAAGATATTGCCTTGGACGTCACGAAAGGCACGAGCACTCTCCCGCACGAACAACACCGCACCATCTTTTCTTTTCCATCCTGACTCCAATCCTAATACATACCCATCTCTCTCCATCAATTCCGTGAATTGAGTACGGCTGTAGCCTTCCGCATATCCTTTTTGTACTACATTCAACTGTGCCAGTTCTTCGAAACTGGTGTAGCCGAGCATCTTAATCAAAGCTGGATTCGCTATGAGAATCTGTCCATCGGGAGTGGTGCGGTAAATCCCGATCATGGCGTTCTCAAAAAGGCTGCGAAACCGCTCTTCACTCTCCCTCAATGATTCTTCTGCACGCTTACGCTCAGTGATATCACGGATGATGCCTTGGTATCCTAAAATATTTCCATCGTGGGTCCGCTGCACAGACGAAGTAAGCAGGCAGTCTATCTCTGTCCTATCTTTCTTACGAAGCTTCAACTCAAAGTCTCTAACAAATCCATTTTGCTCTATCTCTTGCTGAAACCTCGATCGGTCCTCGGAATGAACATATGTATCCTGAGCATTTAAACCCCTCATTTCCTCTTTGCTGTAGCCAAAGAGATCTAAAAAGGATTGGTTGAAATCAATAACCTTTCCCTCTCGAGTAGTAATGTAGATCGCATCTCTGGACCCCTCGAAAAGGGTACGATATCTCTTCTCGCTCTCCCCTAACGCCTTCTCAGTATGTTCCCGTTCTTTAATTTCATTTTTTAATGCACATTGATTATTAAGCATTTTTTGTTGATCGCGACGCAAAACATATACTAAGAGAAAAGACATGGCAGATATTATAAATAAAGAAATTAAAAACCTTGTCTTTAATTCTTCTGATGATATAGGTTGAAAACCAGAATAAAACAATGAAATTGAAAGGATACAATAAAATATTAAGATCCATAGCAACCCTTCTTTAATATCGATTACAAGAAAAACGAGCATTGGATAGATATAAGCCCAGAATATGTTAATAGATTGTTTCTCAACAACAATTCCATAAATCAGATAAATGCCATATAAAGTTATGAATAAAACTAAAAAATTACGGAAAATAATATATTTCTTTTTTTCTTCGATTGGATTGAGTAAAGCAAAGAGAAGAACAATCAAACTCATCAACATAGAGAAAAGGAAAAATGTGATACCATATCTTCCTATGCATAAATTTTTAATTATGAAATAGCATAATGTTGGAGATGCTAAAATTAATATAAATTTAATGACAAACTTTTTACGAGACATCTCAAATTCAAATTTATCTTTTTGATCAGTTGGAATTTTGAAATCAAATATTCTCATAGATTGTAACCCTTTAAAAAAGACAAAAAAGAAGAAATTTATTTCTTTTAGTGCTTTAAGCTGCCCTCTTGCAGCTTCAGCTTCTCTTCCGCCCGCTTAAGTCAGATAACCTAATCAAAATTACAAATTCATCAAGGATTTATAAAATTTAGCAAATTTTGTTCCAAAATGTCCCAAATTGTCATAAAAATTCAGATACTATTTCTATCTATCTGTTTATTTTAGATATTTTTAGGTTTAGAAGTGGATAGAAGAATGAGAAGAGAAGGGCAGGCTTAAACTATTAACGTGGACAATTTATGAAAAAATTACATAAAAGATGACAATTTTGGACAAGTGCGAAAGAATGGAGTAATGGAGCAATGGAATTGTGGAAGAATGGTTTTAAATAAATGGGAAAAGATTAAACACCGGAAATTTGGAATAATGGAATGATGGGTCAAATCCCAATATTCCAACATTCCATTATTTTGGGTTGGCTTTTTCTTTCAATGCTGCCAATACCTTTTCTGAAGTAATGGGGAGTTCTTTAATCCTCACTCCCACGGCATCATAGATGGCATTGGCAATGGCCGGTGCGGTTGGGACCAACCCCGGCTCACCAATCCCCTTGGCGCCAAAGGGTCCGAATTGATCATCCGTTTCGATCACAATGGGTTCAATATTGGGGACATCCTTGGCGGTCAGCATCTTATAGTCAAGAAAGTTCGGGTTCATCACTTTTCCATTCTGCAAGATTAGCCTTTCGGTCAGGGCATAACCGATCCCCATGGCGGCTCCACCATAGACTTGACCTTCTAAGAGCATCGGGTTAATGGATTTCCCTACGTCGTGGGCAGCAATATATCTAAGAATCTTCACCTGACCGGTTTCCTTATCCACCTCCACCTCCACACCGTGTGTCCCATAGGCGTAGGTGACGGAAAGATTTCCTTTAAATTCTTTGTCTAAATTCTCATTGGCAGGATCGTAGAAGTGCTCTGCCATCACCATCTTCCCACCCGTGGTATAATGAGCGGCCCTCAATGCCTTTCCCAACGGGGTCTTCTTTTCAGGATCTTTCTTTGAGAAGATGGTTCGATCCCTGATGTCTAAATTTTCAGGACTCTCCCCCAATGATTGGGCAGCCACTTCGAGGAGCATCTGCTTCACTTTTTTCGCCGCACCCATGGCAGAATTTCCAGCCACAAAGGTCGTTCGGCTGGCATGGGCTCCCACGTCCCAGGGACAGACATCCGTATCGGTATGGGTGACGACCACGTCCTCTGCCCTGACTCCAAGTTCCTCGGCGACAATTTGCCCAATGACAGTATCCGCCCCCTGTCCCATATCAGTCGCCCCGGTGAAGACATTAACAGTTCCGAAGTCATCCACTTTGATGATCGTTCCGCACCCATCCGATTTATAAACCCTGGCACCTCCACCTACATGGATCATCGATGCCATTCCCACTCCCCGTCCATCTCTTCTCCCTCGATTTTGTCGCCAGTCTAACTTTTGTGCCACGGCATCAATGCATTCCCTCAGCCCACAGGTGTTGATCTTAAAATTCTGAGGCGTGATCTCACCCGGCATATTGGCATTTCTCATTCTGAAGTCAAGAGGGTCAATCCCAGCCATCTCCGCTAAGATGTCAATCTGGGAATCGATGGCAAAAGTAGCCTGTGGATTTCCATACCCCCTCATTGCTTGAGACCAAGTATTATTGGTATAGACACATTTGGCGATATATCGAATATTGGGAACTTTATAAAGGGAGGAGATGGGCATCATCATGACCGAAGGTGTGGTGGCACCCCATGAAGTGTAAGCGCCATTGTCGAGGGTCATTCGAATATCCCGAAATGTTAATATTCCATCCTTCGTGCATCCCTGGGCGATATTAACGATGGCAGGCTGCCTGGGTGAGGTAGCAAAAAATTCCTCCTCACGGCTGAAGATAATTTTAACCGGTTTTCGAGTCTTATGAGCCAATAGTATGGCAATGTATTCATAAGCGTAAGTATCAAGCTTACTCCCAAATGCACCGCCGATTAAGGCTTTAATGACTCGAGCTTTCTTGCCCTGGAGTCCCATGGTAGCAAGGGCATCCGTGTAATCCCTCTGGGCGAGGGAGGGGATCTGAGTATTGCTGTACATAGTTAAATTATTTTTCAGATCGAACTGAGCCAAGCATCCACTTGTCCCCATACAGCAGTGAGTCACCCAGGTAACCTTAAAACAGTCTTCTGCAACATAGGCAGAATTTTTTCTTGCCTCATCCACATCTCCTACAATAAGTCTCCAAGGAAGATTGAGGACATTGGTTGGTTTTTTCTCTTTTCCGCCCAAATGCTCTTCATGGATAAGGGGGGCGCCGTCCTTCACGGCCTCCTCAGGATCGAATACAGCCGGGAGGATTTCGTATTCGACTTTGATGAGAGCGAGGGCCTCTTCAGCAATATCAGGATCCGTGGCAGCGACAGCGGCAACCTCATCCCGATAGGATCGGACCTTATTTGCCTTGAGAGGGACATTATCTTTATAAAAGCCGAATTTAATAGGAGGGATGTTATAGCCCGTTAAAATAGCCTTTACACCAGGAAGTTTCTCTACTTTAGAGGTATCAATACTTAATATTTTTGCATGAGGATAGGGGCTGTAGAGGATCTTCCCGTAAAGCATCCCGGGAACCTTGAGGTCATGAATATAAATCGCCTTGCCGGTGACCTTTTCCTCTGCATCCATCTTGGGAATTCGCTTTCCGATGTTGATAAAGTCTTGCATAACAACCTCCCTTTCTAATCACCAATAATCAATAACCAAACACCAAATAATAACCAATCACCAATCTCCTAATTAAGAAGATTTATCAACGATTGAAGAAAAAATCTTCTTTAGCTCCAAGGCCTCTGTTAATAAGTAATCAATCTCTTCTCTGCACTCCGGATTTGCCTCTAATAAAAGCTCAAGCCAATAATGGGCCTCTTTAGCTTCCTTTCGAGTAATTTTGATCCGATGCTTAAAGTCTTTCTTACTTAAAGCATCGTTAGCCTCGCGATAATTTGCACCAATCGAGCCACTTGCATCTATTAGTTGTTCGATAAGCTCATTATTGATCACATTTTTGGGTAACTGTTTACAAAGCCTTATTACATTTTTAGCAAATTCTAAGGTTCGCTTTTCGAGATCAAAGCAATGTTTGGTTATTGGTGATTCAGTCATTGGTTATTATTTGATGATTGTCATTTGGTTATTGGATATTGCCTTATGATTGGCCACTGGCTGCTTTGATGGACTGAATAATTTGAAGATATCCAGTACAGCGGCACAGGTTGCCGGCAATACCATTTCGAATCTCTTCCTCGGCTGGCTTTGGATTCTCATCGAGGAGGGCTTTTGCTGAAAGCACCATCCCAGGAGTACAGAAACCACACTGGACGGCTCCATATTCAATGAAAGCCTTCTGGATGGGATGGAGATTTCCCTGGGGGTCAGCAAGGCCTTCAATCGTGGTTACGGTCTTTCCCTCCACTTCCATTGCAGGAAAGATACAGGAGTTGACCGTCTTCCCATCGAGGAGCACTGTGCAGGCACCACATTCACCCATGCCACATCCCTCCTTCGCTCCAGTGAGTTCCAATTCTTTCCTCAACAATTCCAGAAGGGTAAGATGGGGTTCAATCTCGATCTGAATTGGTTCGCCGTTCAAAATAAATTTAAGGGTTCGTTTCGGCATTGGATGCTCCTTTTATTACAATGGACTATGAACGTTAAACAATGAACTGTTCATCGTCCATTGTTCATCGTTTATCGTTGGGTCTTCTTTACCACAGCCTCACCGGAAAGACAGTCTCCTCCGGTCTCAGCACTCTCTCCATAGATTTCATTGCCATCCGTTTCACCAGGACCTTGATCATGTCTCTACGGTACCAGGCCTCACCCCGTATGGAGTCCCTGGGCTGGGCTTCTTTAGCAGAAGTCTCGGCAACTTCCTCTAAGAGCTCGTCACTTATTTTCTTACCTCTCAAAAGGTTTTCAGCCTTTTTAGCCCTTATGGGTGTGGGAGCGGCTACCCCCAGAGCAATCCGGATTTCTTTGCATATCAGCTCGTCCTCCTCGAGAGCGTGGAGGATAGTGGAAATGGGAGAAGTGGTGCAGAGGAGATCAGTGCAGGTGACCGTGGCCTTGTCGAGAGAGATGAGGACCGCCACACCCAGGATCGGAAGATCCAGCGCCTGTCGTCTCTGAAGTTTCCAATATGCGGAGCCGGTATTGGGAAGGGGCTTCGGAATCGAAATCTCAATAAGAATCTCATCCGGCTTTAATACTGTTTCGCCAGGGCCTGTGAAGAATTGGTCGATCGGAATCGTCCGTTCTGACTTGACCGCCTTCACCTTTAGTTGAGCGTCCAGGACCAGAAGCGGGGCTACGGTATCGGCTGAAGGAGCTGCCGTGCAGAGATTGCCACCGATCGTTGCCACATTCCGAATCTGGACAGAGCCGAGGACATCTACGGCGTCGGCAAAGGCGGAAAATTCCTTCCGGATCAATTCGGACTTCTCGATCGCTCGATGAGTCACCATGGGTCCAATCCTCAACGTTCCGTTATTTTGGATCTGCTCCAATTCAGGAATCCCCCGAAGTGAGATGAGGACATCAGGGGCCATCGTCTTCTGTTTGGTCATCACGATGACATCCGTTCCTCCAGCAATAAGCTTTGCCTTTTCTCCATATTGATTTAAAAGGGAGAGGGCCTCCTCGATCGTTTTAGGTTTGAGGTAATCAAACTTTTTCATGAATCCCCTCCATGGGTTGGAAAACTATGAGGTTGTGAAGATCATCTCACCAAACCGGGTAAAAAGAGTGAAATTTGTGGGAAAATGATCATTACCGCCATCGTGACACAGTAAGCTGGAATAAACCAGAGCACACCCCTAAAAACAGTTGAAAGAGGAATATCCTCAGCCATACCAGAAACCACATAGGCACATATTCCTACAGGAGGGGTAATGGCTCCCATTGTAGTGACCACCGTGAGAATACAGCCGAGCCAGATTGGGTCATACCCCAATTGGATCGCTATTGGGAAGAAGATAGGAATGGAAATTAGAAGGAAACCCAAGGCATCCATTACCATTCCCGCAATCCCATAAATGATCAGAATGGAAACCATAATCATGTACGGCGGCACCTGAAGGGTCGAAACAAAATCAACCGCTTCAAAGGGGAGACGGCTGATCGTAAGAAACCGGCCGAAAATGACAGCCCCCCAGACAATCACAATCACCATGCAGGTCACCCTCAAGGCATCCATAATCGCTGCAACGAACCCCTTCAACGAAAGTTTTCTTCTTATCGCTGCTGCGATCAAAAGAGCAAAAAAGGCACCGGCTGCCCCTGCTTCTGTCGGAGTATATGCCCCCGTATAAAGTCCCCCCATGACAAGGCCAAAGAGAATGATCATCTCCGTCATCCCAGGAGTAGCCTTAATTTTATCGATCAGACTTACTCTCGGTCCTCCTGGTCCCCACTCTGGATGCCTCGCACAAATAAAATAGATCGTGAGGACGAAAAGGAAGGCCATCAGGAATCCTGGCAATGTGGAGCCCCAGAAGAGTTTCCCGATAGACTGTCCGGTCTGCATGCCATAGACGATCAGCACCACGCTCGGCGGGATGACAACCCCCAAGGTCGAACCACAGGCGATAGAGCCGGTCGAAAGTGCTTTGTTGTAATTGTACTTCTTCATCTCTGGCAGGGCTACGGTCGTCATGGTGGCTGCAGTCGCATTATTGGAACCACAAATAGCGGCAAACCCCGCACAGGCCATGATCGTTGCCATGGCAATTCCACCCCGGGTCCGACCGAACCATTTATAGGCCGTATCATAAAGGTTTTTATTGACTCCCGAATAGAAACAGATGGTTCCCATGAGAATGAAAAGGGGAATGACCGTAAGACCATAGGAAGAAAAATTAGACCACGTTTCGGTCCCAATCATAGAGAGAGCCGAGTGAATACCTGTGACATACCACAATCCACAGAAACCGACCACTGCCATAGCAAAACCAACAGGCATCTGGAGCACAATCATCACCACAAGAAGAATAAGAATCC
Source organism: Thermodesulfobacteriota bacterium (assembly GCA_040756085.1). Taxonomy (GTDB): domain Bacteria; phylum Desulfobacterota; class BSN033; order BSN033; family UBA1163; genus JBFMAE01. The sequence continues at coordinate 9,791 of JBFMAE010000332.1, forward strand.
CAATGAGACCTACCATCTATCTTTCTCCTTTCTCAGAGAGAAGAGATTTCAAAAAATCGATCAATAGGGTAAAGGCGAGAAGAAGACAACAGATGGCGACCACATAAACAAAGGGATAGTAGATGATTCTTAAGGTCTCTGATGTCTCGCTTCTTTTCCAGATCGTGGTGGCGTAAATAGCGCTCTGCCATGCCACCAGAACGAAGAAAATCATGCACACGAAGGAACTAATGGCATTCATCATCCTTTTGACCCGTTTTGAATATCGAGTGGCTAAGATATCCACAGAAATGTGACTGCGGGTAATCTGGGCATAACCCAAAGGTAAGGCCACCACGAGGGCTCCGAAGAAACCCACCAGTTCATAAGCCCCTGTGAGAGGAGATCCCATTGGCCTTAACAACATATTGACGCAGGCAATGCCTGTCAATGTTAGAAGTGAAATTCCACCCATCCAGGTAAACCATTTGTTCAATACACCACTGATTTTATCTAATACACCCATCACGGTCACCTCATCATACCCAACCCCTCTCCCTCATGGGAAAACGGATGAAGAAGAAAATTTTCTAAATAGCCATAGAGGACCCCCTTCGTTCAGTCGAAAAAGAGGGTCCTCTATGGATTCAGAATCAGCTGATTAATCTGGATATTCCTTGCTATATTTTTCCTTTAGCTTCATGACATCATCAAGGATCGCTTTGGCGGGTAATCCCTTTGCCTCAACATCCTTCAGGTGTTTATCGGTCATGGGCTTAAGCAATGCATACCATCTCGAGATCTCTTTAGGTGAAAGCTTATATACCTGGACATTGTATGTCTTCTCAGACCACTTCATCGCCTCTTTCACATGGTTGTCCACATATTGTCCTGTCCAGATCGCCTGGTCTTTTCGAAGGTCATCCATGACCTTCTTCACATCCGCAGGCAGAGAATCCCATTTCTTTTGATTCATCACTACTGCAAACGAGACGACAAAGAGGTTCACATTCCCTGTCACATGGCGACAATATTCAGCATATTTGAAGTCTTTCATCACCTCGAGCGAAGAAACGTTCCCTTTGATGACACCCTTCTGGAGCGCTTCGGGGGCATCGGTTTGAGGCATGCCCACTGCTGCGGCTCCGAGGATTCCAAGGATCTTTGCGCCAGTTCCAGAGGCCCTCAGTTCATAGCCCTTTAAATCCTCCAGACTAAGGATAGGTTTCATGGACATAATGTTTGCAGGGGGGCAGGTGTACATGGTGAGGACCTTAAATTTTTCAAGTTCTTTGGGCTTATATTTTTCAACAATTTCCCAAAGGGCCGCACTTGCCACGGTGGAGCTTGGCCATCCAAGAGGTAGATCGACAAATTCCACTATAGGGAACATTCCCGGGAAATAGGAGGTGCAGGTACTCCCAATATCTGCTGTGCCGGCAATGACCCCATCGAACATATTCTTTGCATGGAGGAGGGTACTGCCTGGGTAGGTATCGACCTTCACCTTCCCGTTGGTCCTCTTTTCTACCTCTTTTTTCCACCTTTCCATCTGAACGCAGGGAAAGGTCGGAGCCGGTGGGAAATTTGCATAACTCAGTTTAATTTGCGCTTGAGCGGGTAGGGGGAACAGACTGCTTCCCAATAATAGGCCTACCATTAATCCAATAGACATGACACCCATTCCTTTTAGCATTCTCTTTTCTTTCATTTGCAACCTCCCTTCATCGATAAGGAATAGATACTATTCGCAATTTACTCCGTTAGAAAGCCTCGCCAAATCCTTTTTCCTTCTAAAATCCCACCTCCTTTCATGCAAAAATCGGTCACCTGTTAGACCCCACGATGATCGAAGACCCGTTTGCTCTTCCGCTCTGACCTCGGAAGGGTTCCATAATCAACGATCTCCACCTTGCCACTGACCAGAACCTGTTTCTTAACCTCCTCTTCAATATTGTTTGCCAGGGCGATATCTTCTTCTGGATGACTGCCCTCTGCACGTTCCACCTTCACCGTCATATAGTCTTTACCATCCTCTTTACGGTCGAGGTGAATCTGATATTCACTCCCCACCCCTTTTGTGTTTGAAAGGATGTGGTCGATCTGTCCGGGGTAGATATTGACAGCCCTGAAGATAAACATATCGTCAGAACGGCCCAGTAATCGGTCATGCATTGGAAGGACAGATCCACAGGAACATCGTTTAGGAATGAGTTTGGTGAGATCTCTTGTGCGGTAGCGGAGAAGAGGGGCGGCTTCTTTCCGGAGAGTAGTGACCACCATCTCACCGGTTTCCCCGGGTTCGACGGGCTGGAGTGTCTCGGGATCAATAAGCTCAAGGATGTAGTAATCCGCCCAGTAGTGAATGCCTTCGTGGTAAACACAGTCAATTCCGGTTCCAGGGCCATAAAGTTCTGTCAGGCCGGTAATGTCGAAGACGTGCTCCACCCTTAAGAGTTCCTTCATCTTATTTCTCATGGCCTCACTGGATCGTTCAGATCCCATAATCGCCTTTTTCAAGTTGATCCGGTCTATCAACCCCCTTTTTTGTACCTCTTCTCCCATGAGGATGGTCATAGAAGCAGTAGCACAGAGAATGGTTGTTTGAAAGTCTTCTAAGAATTGGCACTGCATATCGATATTTCCAGGGCCGACAGGAATGGCCAGAGCACCGAATCGTTCGCATCCTAATTGAAACCCGACACCTGCTGTCCAGACTCCATACCCCACAGCAATCTGAACTCGATCCTTTGTGGTCAAGCCAGCCATCTCATAACATCTGGCGAACATATTGGCCCAATCATTTATATCCTTTTGGGTATAGCAGAGAACTTTTCGTTTCCCGGTCGTTCCGGAAGAGGCATGGATGCGAACGATCTTTTCGAAAGGAGCTGATCTTAAAGGGAAGGGATATCCTTCCTGAAGATCATTAGCAGTAGTAAAAGAAAGTTTCGAGATATCTTTTAAGGATTTAATATGCCGAGGTTTAACTCCAGCCTCATCGAATCGCTTTCGATAGAATTCAGAATTCTTGTAAACATGGTTGACAGTCCATTGAAGCCCCTCTATCTGAATTCGCTTGAGTTCTCTCTCCGTTCGAATCTTCGGCATAAAACTTCTTCCCATTTTCCCTCCTATTTTTTGGAACTTATCATATTAAAAAAAAGAAAGGTCGTCAAGTGAAGATTATCACATTATCTCAAACCTACAGCATTCGTCACCCTTGGCAAGACAGGCCAATTCCGTCGCTTCAATTTCACGATCGAACACGACAGAGGCCATCCCGCTTAAAACGCCACGAATGAAATGACAGACCGGCGAGGAAGAGGCCCCATAGGCCTCCGCAAATGGGGAGTAAAAGACGAGAATTGAAAGATATTTCTGGAGGGGGTCGAACCTCTCAGCCTCAAATCTTCCCCAGCCGATCTGAGGTCCCATCTTCACCATGAAATGGACGATTTCCTCGTCCGAGAATTTAAAAATCTCTCGATACTTTTTTGAAGAGAGGGCTCCTCCTTGAAACCCGCTGAGGAAAAGGATCTGAGCGGCCCTTTCTCCAATTTCCTTTTCAACTGCTTTTTGAAGAGTGGCCAGAGTCTCCGGTCGGATGAGAAGGTAACGCACATCTTTGTAAAAGAGGCCTCCTTTTTCCCGGACAAAATGGAGTTGGTCTAAAATTTCATTTTCCATAATTTTCTCCTTTTTCCTCTCCCGCGAGGCTGAGGGGAAGGAATGGATCGATCTCTATGGTCCTACTTTAAACTTCCAGTTAATTTGACAATCGTCTCTATTCCATGTTGAGTCAAATAGGCTTTGATCCCATCGATGACTTTCAGAGTGATCATGGGGTCGATGAAATTAAAGGTTCCGATTTGGATCGCTGAAGAGCCTGAAATGAAAAATTCGATGGCGTCCTCTGCCGAGGCAATTCCTCCGATGCCGATGACCGGAAGGTCAACGGCCTGGTAGACCTGCCTGACCAGATAAAGGGCGATCGGTTTGATCGAGGGGCCGGCAAGTCCACCCGTGACATTCCTGCCGAGCTTGGAACGCCTGGTATGGATGTCGATGGAAAGACCCGGCAGGCCATTGATGAGAGAGATGGCGTCTGCACCGCATTGTTGACAGGTTTCTGCAAAGATCCGGATGTCGCTGACCATGGGGTAAAGCTTGACGATCATGGTCTTGTCCGTGACATGTCGGACGCGTGTTACAAGCTGCCAGGTCACTTCCTGGTCAACGCCGAAGTGCCTACCTCCCTTCTTCACATTGGGGCAAGAAATATTCAATTCAAGGGCATTCACTCTTTTCTGGCGATTCAGACGTTCGGCCAGTTCGACGTACTCCTCTATTGTTTCTCCACCCATGCTGACGATGAGGGGAACTTCCTTCGATTCGAAATAGGGAAGTTTCTCCTCGATAAACCGCTCGACCCCCACATTCTGGAGACCGATACTGGCCAAAAGACCGGAGGAGACTTCGGTGGATCGATGAGGAAAGCTTCCGATGCGCGGCCGGATCGTGATCGTTTTGACAATGACGGCTCCCAATCGGTCGACATCGAAAAATCGATCGTACTCTTGACCATAGCCAAAGGTTCCTGAGGCTGGCATCACAGGATTTTTGAGGCGTAAATTGCCGATCTGGACGGAGAGGTCAGGCGATCCATTCATCCCAATCCACCTCTTGGATATCATAAACCGGACCGTCTTTGCAGATTAAGGAATAGACAAGCCTTCTATCTTCCGACCATTGCAATGCGGGCTTTTCCCACTGTTTATTTCTTTTAATAGACTGAGGTCTTAAGGGAATGACACAGGAAAGGCATGCGCCAAACCCACATCCCAGGTGGCCTTCCAGGGCAGCCTGCCCAGGCAAGCTGAATCTTTTTGCGATCTCAGCCAGATCCTTCAGCATCGGTCCCGGCCCACAGGCATATAAGGAGAACCTTTCCGGCAATTTATTACTTTCTAAGAGATGGGAGAGCAGATCTGGTGCCTTTCCATGAAACCCCTTGCTTCCATCATCGGTGTAGAGAAAGACCTCCCCAAGTTTCTTACATTCTTCCTCATAAAAAATTCTCTCTTTTATTCTGGCTCCTATCAGGATGATGATCTTTCCATTTTTTTTCTTTAAAGCTTCTTCACCAACGGCATAGAGGGGAGCAATCCCTATTCCACGGGCAACGAGAAGGATGTGATCTATTTCGTCATGAGTGGTAAAACCATTTCCAAAAGGTCCGATCATATCGAGAGATTCTCCCTTCTGCCTTTTAGAGAGCCATTCTGTTCCCTTCCCAACGACCCGGTAGAGGATCTCCATATGGAGGGATTTTCCATCTTGAATCAGTCGGTGGAGAGAGAAAGGACGTCTGAGGAGGGGGTCGGTCGTCGAGGAACATCGAATATTATAAAACTGGCCAGGTCTTGGGATTTGAAGATGGGAAATGTTGAGTGTTATTTTAAAATAATTTTGAGAGATGTTTTCATTCCTTAAAATTTTAAATTGTAGTTCCATCTCTCTGAACCCGAATGGCAGGGCTTAGTACCGTTCTAATAAGCGACCGAAACCGTGGATCGAATCCTTTATCCCCAGTTTCCTCAAAGCGTACCAAATCATGGCCTGGTTGCTTGAGATGACCGGTTTACCAGTCTCTTCTTCCAATTTTTGTATGATCTCGATCGCCCTAAAATTGGTGCAACTGATAAAGATGGCCTCATTTTCTATCCCATTGACTTTAAATCCCATCTCATAGGCGATATCAGGGAAAAGGCGTCCGATCATCTCATTCCTTAGCTCCTTTGGAGAGACATGTTCATGATAGCCCATGATCTTTGTTATATAATATCCCCGCCTCTCAAGCCCCTGTTTTTCATATTGATTAATTTCTTTATTGTAGGGAGTTGCGATCGCTATTCGCTTAACACTTAAGGCATCCAGTGAAGCCTTTACAGCCGTTGTAGTGGTGATGGCAGGGATATTGGCACTCTTCTCCATCAGGTCGATGATCTCCTTCTCACTATTCTCACTGCCGACCTCTCCGATCATGCTCCCCACAGTACAACAGAAAGCGATGATTTGACAAATTCCTTCGCTCGAAAGTTCTAAGGATGCCCTTTGGACATGGTTTTTCATTGACCTAAGCCCCTGAATCGTTGGTTCAAAAGGGATCCTTGTACTGTAAGTGACCACTCCATCGGGGCAGAGTTTAGCCATTTCTGGTTCACAAACAGTATTGCTCGAAGGAACGATTAATCCAATCCGTGCACGATGGCCGTACATAGAGAATCGTAACTAAAATGTCAAATCAAATCCAAAGTCAAAATGTCAAAAATTTTTGGGTTTCAAACTTTGACCTCCATTTGGCATTTGCCTGCCCGCCGCAGGCAGGGATTTTGAAATTTGGATTTCAATACGTTCTGGCTTTCGCCCTGAGGGCTTCGGTCTCCTCTTGATTGATAGTTAAATCCTCATCGAAGACGACTAAGTAATCCTCTCTGGCAGATTTCAGACTCACCTTACCCTTCAGCACATCCCAGCGAACCAACTCAGGATCTCGCTCCCAAGGAACCCCATAACCGCCACTCCCTGGAAGGCGGATACTAAGCACATCTCCTGCCTTTATCTGACTTACTCCTTTCGACTTCTGTTTCTCTTCTTTAGACGTTCCAGGATTGAGAATAAATTCTCCTTTGGTCCCTTCTTTGCCACCAAAGAGTCCTTGGGGCGAAAACTTCTGTCGATCAGAGTAACGGGCCCATATCACATCCGTAAAGAATCGTATATCCCTTCGGAGAGAGAGACCACCACGGAATTTCCCCGCTCCTCCAGAATCAGGAATAAACTCATACCTTTCAATCATCACCGGGTACTCCAGCTCGGCAGCCTCCACAGGAGTATTCATAAACCGTCCCAGATGAAGGTCCTGGCCATCCGGGCCATCCTTGTCCGGTCTGGCTCCCGCTCCACCCCCTTGAATCTCTATATAACTGAAGCGTCTCCCTGTCTCTGGATGGAAACCTGTGAAACTGCAAGTGCAGGCCTGGCCATGACTACCTGAGACTACCTTATTAGGCAGGACTTGGCTCATGGCCTTGAGCATCATTTCTGTAATTTTCGTCATGGTCTGGCTTCGAGCTGTCACTCCAGCTGGTGGACGGGGATTTGTGATGAGTCCTTCGTCGCTCTCCACCTGAATAGGCCGAAAAGTCCCTGAATTGACAACCATATAGGGATCCACGATCCCGACCATTGTATAGAAGACCCCTGCCTGGGTACAGGAGAATGGACAGTTGATGTTTCCTTGGGCTTGGCGACTTGTCCCGTTAAAGTCGACCTTCATTCCGTTTCCCCGGATATGGACATTCACCTGAACCTTAAAGGGTTTATCAGAATATCCATCGTCATCCACATAGTCGATCCCAATGTAGTCGCCATCCGGCATTGCCTGGATGGTCCGACGTACAATATCTTCCCCATAATCTAAAAGCATGGAGGTACACTTGAGAAATGTTTCGAGCCCATATTTGGCGACCAAATCCTTTACCCTTCGAACCCCTCCGATGGTCGTTGCCGCCTGGGCCCTGAAATCCTCCAACGTTTTTTCAGGAATACGAATATTTCTGGAGATGAGCTCAAAGATCTGTCGGTCCTCTTTGCCTTTTCGATAGAGCTTCACAAAAGGGACCCTTAGCCCTTCCTGATAGATTTCGGTGAGCCCTCCGGCAACCCCTCCGGGAACAGCTCCTCCCATGTCGAGCTGATGAGCAATATTGGCAACAAAGGCGATCAACTTTCCATCATAAAAGGCGGGCGAAAAGAATTGCATATCGAGTAGATGTTGGCCTCCTAAGTACGGGTCGTTGCAGATGATGACATCTCCCTCCTCAAATTCATCAACATACTTTATCATATTGGCAGCAGTTGTCGGAAGACTGAACATCATCAGAGGACAGAGATGGGCCTGAGCCAGAATATCACCAGAAGAATCAAGTACAGCACAGTTGATATCCATGATCTCCTTGACAATCGTCGTCCTCCCCATGCGCATGAGGTTATACCCCATATCATCGGCAATGGCTTCCAATCCGTAGCGAATCACCTGCATCGTCACCGGATCCGCCTTGTAAGACATGACACCTCCGTTCCCCTCACCCTTCCCCTCTCCCCATGGGGGGGAGGGAGTGGGTGAGGGGGGTGATCACAATATTCTTAAACTCATCAATCCTCCCAAACCACCCGGAGGGGATGAGGGTGGTAGAGATCTTCTCCTCAATGAGGCAGGGGCCTAAAATTTCTGTTCCACAGCCGAACCGATCACGCTCATAGATAGGAATCTCAACAAAACCCCTGTCCTTGAAATAGACCTGTCGTTTCTCTTTTAATGCCTCGGAGAGAGGGGTTGAAGCTTTCGGCTCTTTCGGCAGCGTCAAGCTGGGGTTTCGGCCGATCGCCCTCACCCTCAGATTGATGAACTCCACTGTCTCTTTGGGATCGCCATAGGAGTATACCCTTTTATGAAGGTCATGGAAGCTGCATAGAATCTCCTGTAGTTCACGAGCACTCAGAGTAGAAGTCCGCTTTATCGGTGTATTCAGCTCCCATGACTGCCCTTCATATCTGAGGTCGGCAGACCATTCGATGAGGATATCGTTCTCTTCTACATTTTCCTCTTTTAACTGACTTACCCCTTCCTTCTCCAAGGTTCGAAAAGCCTCCAACAGGTCTTTCAGATCAATCTTTTGCTTTCTCTTCGCCAGAGTCCGGACGTAGTCGTGCTGAATATCTGCGACGACCAGACCTACAGCCGACAGATTCCCGCACATAGGTGGGATGACGATTTTATGAATTCCGAGTTCTTCTGCGATATCGATGGCGTGATTCGGCGCAGCTCCTCCAAAGGGCACCAATATAAATTCTCTCAAGTCATATCCCCTCTGAACGGATACGCCACTGATCCCTTTGGCCATGTTTGCATTGACAATTCGAATGATGCTCAATGCTGCTTCTTCAAGGGAGAGTCGCATTTTATCAGCTACATGCTCCTGGATCGCCCTCCTCGCCTTCTCTGGATAGAGGGGGATCTTCCCTCCGAGGAAATAATTGGGATTGAGACGGCCTAAGACCAGATTGGCATCGGTCACGGTCGGAAGCATACCTCCCCATCCATAGCAAGCAGGACCTGGGTCCGATCCTGCACTCTGAGGTCCCACGTTTAAAATACCACTTTGATCAACCCAGGCCAGGCTGCCACCTCCTGCTCCGATCGTCTTCATATCAACCATGGGCAGCTTGATGGGATATTCCCCAACCCCACCCCACGTCGTCGTCTTGGGCATCCCTTTGTCGATGATCGAAATATCAAAGGTCGTCCCACCCATATCTGCACCGACAGCCATTTCATGACCAATCAATTTGCTGATAAAGGCAGTGGCCATTGCTCCTGCAGCCGGCCCTGAGTTGATCAAATGGGCGGCATGGTCTCTGGCCACTTCAGCCGTCATGGAACCCCCGTTGCTCTGCATGATATGAAGACGAATCTCCCCATACCTCTGCTTCAGACGATCCATCAGATTATCCATATACCTTTTGATCACAGGTCCGAGGTAACCGTTCATGACCGTTGTGCAGGTCCTTTCGTATTCACGGAACTCAGGACAGATCTCGGAGGAGAGGGATACCAAGGCCTCCGGAAACATCTTCTTACAAAGCTCCGCCACCCTCTGCTCGTGACGGGGATTCAAAAATGAAAAGAGAAGGGAGATCACAATGGCCTCGACCTTCTCCTTCTTAAAAAAGTTCACCACCTCGCGGACTGAATTCTCATCGAGGGAAATGTAGACCTCCCCCTTGCTATTCACACGCTCAACGATCCCTTTCCTCAAGTACCGGGGGATCAGCGGAGGGGGGTTATCCACCTCAAAATCGAAGGCGGCCTCCTTTGGACGCGCCACCCGCCGAATCTCCAGAACGTCTTCAAATCCCTGGTTGGCGATCAGACCAACCTTGGCCCCTTTCCCTTCAATAATCGCATTGGTTCCAATGGTGGTGCCGTGGATCAGGTAGTTTATTTCCTTGACCGATCTGCGTGATATATGAAGAATTTCATCCAGCCCTTTGAGGACGCCCTCCGCCAAGTCGTAATGGGTGGTAGGGGTTTTAATATACTGAAAGGTCCCCGTTGTCTCATCAACCAAAACCACATCTGTAAAAGTGCCACCTACATCAATTCCGACTCGCACCCTCTGCTCCTTTCTCTTTACAATCTCAATGGCGACCGTAAAAGCCGCCTTCAAAAGGATTTATTTTCAATCAGGTTTTTCTGTCCAAACCCCAATGAGAAAAAGAATGAAAAAGGTTTCTGAAAAAGCCCAGAAATCTCTGATTAAGAGAGCGAAAGGCAGTGCTTAAGAATTCTCTGAGAAAAGACTTGACAACCTAATATGATTAACATAATATGGAAAAAAATTTCTGGATACAGTATACAAAATTACCCTTAAAAATCAAGAGAAAAGATGTAACCATTGCAACCCCTCCGTTACGGGGTATGAAATCTGCCGATCCAACAGGCAGGTATAAGATTTTCTCAGAGATCCCTGTCAGATGGTTGCAAGGGCGCATAAAAACTGAGAGGTTATTAACAATTTTCAATAACAAATGAAGGTAAAACCCTTAAATTGGTCTACTCTCAGGTCGTGATAAGAAGGGAAGGGAGGAAGTGAGGATAAGGTTTAATCAATGAAGATTTAATGGATGCAGAAAGGAGGGTAAGATGAAGAAGGTTGTCATTTCCGTTTTGGCGTTTTTATTTTGTGTCGGTGGAGTGTTGAATATTCCAAAAATTTCAGCTCAACCTATGGAACTCAAAGGAGTCTCTTTTTTACCGAAAGACCACCGTCTCTGTGCCATGATCCCTGTATGGATCGAGAGGGTGAACACCGAATTGAAAGATGCGATCAAAATCAATTGGGTCGGAGGACCGGAGGTGAGTCCACCCTTTGACCAGCCTGAAGCGGTGAGAAAAGGCGTTTTTCAAATCGGCTTTTTACCGGCAGCTTATTATATGGGAATGCTTCCGGAGGCTGATGCCGTTTCCCTCTCGAAGTACGATTTTAAAAAGGAGAGAGAGAAGGGAGGGGTGTGGGATTATTTCGTCGAAAGGCACAAGAAAATAAACATGATGCTCTTAGGGACATGGTTATATGATCCCTTTTATCTGTATGTGAAAAACCCTGTCAAAGGGCTCGATGACCTTAAAGGGTTGAAGATGAGAACAGCCGCGAAGTATGACAAAATGATGTTAAAGTTGGGAATGGTTCCCGTCACCGTGGTATTTGGTGAGACTTATACCGCTTTACAAAGGGGAGTGGTAGATGGTTTTGGATGGCCTACTATTGGACCGAGAGAATGGGGCTGGCTTGAATTCTGTAAATATGTCATTGATATTCCATTCTATGCGAGGCAGAATACCTTTTTCCTCGTGAACCTCGATGTTTGGAATAAGCTTCCGAAAGCGATTCAAGATAAGTGGATGGATATCACGGTAAAATTTGAACCAGAGATGAAGGCCTATTTTGAAAAGGAGATAGAAAAAGAGAAACAGGTGATGGAGAAACTGGGAGTGAAGAGGCTTAAATTTTCGGCGGCTGATAGAAAGAAGTACGTGGATGCAGCAAATTACGCATTCTTGGAGGATATTGAGAAGAAGGTGCCCGAAGAGGTTAAGGTGATCAAAAGATTGATGGGATATTAGAAAGGATTGCAGATCGCCTCACCTTCTCTGTGGAAGGTTAGACACCAAAAGGGGGGATACGCTACGCATCCCCCCTGAATTTGAGTAGTGATTGTATATGGTGGATAAAATCTTTGGGTCCATTGAAAAGGTTGTGGTGAGTTTTAATAAAGTCCTCGTGTTTCTCGCTTCAATCATGATGGCAGGCCTTGTCGTCATCGTCTGCGTGGACCTGACCTTAAGATACTTTTTTAAATCACCCCTGTTATGGGGGACGGAAGTAACGGAAATATTGCTGCTTTATATTACATTTCTTGGAATGGCCTGGGTCTTTAAAGAAGATGGCCATGTCGTGATCGATGTATTCACCAGCAAGGTTAGCGGCAGAAAGAAGAAGACATTGATGGGGGTTAGCTATTTTTTGGTCGGTATTATTTCTGCCGTCCTTATTTATTATGGCTTTTACACAACATACGATCATTTTATCAGAGGCGTTTTTAATCCCACCATCATCGAAACCCCCATCGCACTGATTATTATT
>JBFMAE010000333.1:0-20201 GCA_040756085.1 Thermodesulfobacteriota bacterium
AAGACGCATCGAAGGCCGCAGTTGGAGAAGAAGATGGTGCCAGACCCGTTTTGGCCAACTATTGACATCTCTTCACCAAAATGGAGGTGATAGCTGAAAATCACGGGCCTTAAGGGCGCTCGGCAGAATCCCTTTTCACCCTTTTTCCTATTCACCCCACAACGCCTGGGACAGAGCTGACAATTTTCGAAGATTGCGTAGGCCTGCTCGACCCTTTGAGCCAATTTACCCTCTTTCTCCAATTTTTCATAAGCTGGAATCCAACGCCCTTCCTTCTTTTGTAGAGCATAAAGGGAGGCGGGAGAGATAAGCAATGAGCCCCCTAAGAAAAGGGAACTTTTGATAAAATCTCGGCGTGTAAATTCCATTCGAGCCATTTTCATTTCTCCTCTACAAATCCCCTTTCCTCCCCCTTTACACCGTTAGAAAGGACAGGGCTTTCTAACGGAGTAAATCACTTCAACATCTTCTCAAGAAGGACCTGAGCTCCTCTCCGGCCTGAAAGTAGCATCGCCCCAAATGTGGGCCCCATCCTTGGCAGACCATAAGTGGTCGACACAGCCATCCCTGTCACGATCAGACCGGGATGAGCCTCTCCGGTATGTTCAACGACGAGATCCTCAGACTGCTCGACCCACATCGCACCAAACCCTTGGGTTTTAAGAATTCCCCTCTCCTCCAGCTTCTTCACTACGCATGCATCGTGACCGGTAGAGTCGACCACAAATTTTGCTTCTAAGGCGATGGGATCCACACAGGTGATCTCACGAGGTAGGGCCTGGACAGGAGTCCAGTTCACTACCGCTCCGCAGACTCGGTTCCCATCTTTTAGCACCACATCGTCAAAGATGGTCATATTGGCAAATTTTACTCCAGCATCACAGGCCGCTCCGATCAATTTTGAGCAGGCATGAGGTCCGTCGGCCACATAAAGGCCTTTAGATGCCTTTTCATAAGGAATTCCTAATTCCTCTAAGATCTCTTGTCCTGGCTCCCTGACAGTCACCTTATTCATCAGATAGCCCCCAATCCAGAAACCTCCTCCGATGTAGTTATTCCGCTCTACAATCAGTGTCTTCACCCCTTTTAAAGCAATATCCCTACCAACCATCAATCCACTCGGCCCTCCTCCGATGATGAGACAGTCACTCTCCACATATTCGATGAATTGTCGTGCAAAACCATCGACAATGGCCCGGGTAACTTCCTTCTCGCTCACCGGCGTAAAGATTGGTTTTTTCTCAACCATAATACTTTATCCTCCTATCTTTTTATAATCAATTATTTTGCTATTAGCTATCAGATGATGACGATAATCAGAGAAAAAAACATACTGACTTTCCTTTTTTCGCATAATACCTTCCCGTTGAATGTCAAAATTTGAACTTAGATCATTTTCGCCTCATCATTTTGAGATCCTCTGATTCTTCTTTTTTAAGTAATCTTCAATGGCTGCATGGAGTGCGTCGGCAGCTAAGTTGGAGCAGTGCATCTTGATAGGTGGCAGCCCATCAAGGGCTTCTGCTACCGTCTTATTCGTGATCTTCATTGCCTCTTCTAAAGTCAAATCTTTACCATTCACCATTTCTGTGACCATTGAACTGGTGGCGATGGCTGCCCCACAGCCGAAGGTTTTGAATTTGATATCCTTGATAGTCTCGCCCTCATGATCGATCTTAATTGTGATCTTCATGACATCTCCGCAGATAGGGTTTCCAGCCACACCCACACCATCGGCATCTTCTATTTCCCCCACATTTCTGGGATGGAAAAAATGATCCATCACCTTTTCAGAATACATCTCTTAGCCCCTCCTTGCGTAACAACCCCTTCCCTTTAGTTCATAAAGAATTCTATATAAGGCCATTATGATATTCTCTTTTGAAAAGACAGCGGCGACATCGCCCTTAATCTTTCAACTATGCCAGGCAAAACTTCAAGGAAATAATCAATATCTTCATTAGTATTGTCTCTACCGAGGGTCAAACGTAATGAACCGTGGGCGAGTTCTGCGGGTATGCCCATTTCTGTTAGGACGTGAGAAGGCTCTAAGATGCTTGAGGTGCAAGCGGAACCCGAAGAGGCACAAATTCCCTTCATATCAAGTTGAAGAAGCATAGATTCACCTTCAACAAATTCTAAGCTTACATTCACATTACCTGGAAGCCTCTTTGTGGGATGACCATTTAGCCTGGTATAATTTATTTTTTCTAATATTTCTTTGATTAATCTATCTCTTAAAAGAATTAGGCGGTTTATTTCTTCCTCCATTTCATTTAAGGCTAACTCTGCTGCTTTACCAAAACCAACAATGCCAGCAACATTCTCTGTAGAAGCACGGCGTTTGTTCTCCTGGTCTCCACCATAAAGAAACGGAACAATTTTAACACCGTTTCGGATATAAAGGGCACCAACCCCTTTGGGGCCATAAAGTTTATGGGCTGAGGCGGAGAGTAAATCTACATTCAATTTGGCTACATCTATCGGGATATGGCCAAAGGTCTGGACACTATCAGTATGAAAATATACACCTTTCTCTTTGGCAATTTCACCAATCTCTTCTATTGGCTCAATAGTGCCAACCTCATTATTGGCGTGCATTATGGAGATAAGGATCGTCTCCTTACGAATTGATCTTTTAACATCCTCAGGACTAACCAAACCTTGACTATCTACAGGAAGATAGTTTACTTCAAATCCTCTTTTCTCTAAAAACTTGCAGATATTGAGCACAGCATGATGCTCTATAGAGGAAGTGATAATATGATTGCCTCTTTTCTGATTCGTCCAGGCAACTCCTGAGATTGCGAAATTATCTGACTCGGTGCCACCTGAGGTAAAGACAATCTCGGAAGGGTTAGCATTAATAATTGAAGCTATCTTATCCCTTGCAGCATTAATAGCGGCTTTTGCTTCCTGGCCATAGGAATAAATGGTTGAGGCATTACCGAATTTTTCCCTAAAAAAAGGCACCATTGCCTCAAGTACCTCATACCTCATCGGCGTTGTAGCTGCATGATCTAAATATATCCTTTTCATATATGAAAAACTCCTTTATATCTTCTTTACCCCGTTAGAAAGCCCCATCCTTTCTAACGGGGTTTACATGGGACTGACATCCAGGATTTCATAGCCCTCTTTTTAAAACTTTTGAGTAAGTCAGAGACTCCTGGTAGATAGTTAATATTCACCGGCGAAACGAATTCCCAAATTAAAAATCTCTTGATTTAAAATACCACAATGTGGTATATTTGTCAATAATTATGCAAAGGAAGGAATGCACATGGACAATCAAGAGTTCTACTCTTTTCGCCAGAAACTTCAAAAGACGCAGAAACAAATAGCGGAACTCCTGGGAATTTCTCTCAAGGCTGTTCAGAGCTTCGAACAAGGATGGCGGAAGGTTCCCGTACACATCGAGCGTCAAATGCTGTTCTTACTGATTATGAAGAGAGAGAGAGTTAAAGATGCTCGGCCCTGCTGGGATATTAAGAAGTGCACTCTGCAAATTCGTCAAGCCTGTCCGGCATGGGAATTCAATGTGGGCTATCTGTGCTGGTTTATCAACGGGACCATTTGTGGGGGAAAACCTCAGGATAACTGGAGCAATAAAATGAAAATATGCCGGAAATGTAGAGCCTTTACAAAGAATTTAAACACTTTTGCATTGAGAAGACGATGCGGAGCGAAGCCACATTCAATTCTCAACTAACGAAACGGGAGTTTTTGAAGTTTTGTGGGTCGAGTTTTTGTATACTCTCCCTCTCATACCTCTACTGTTTTCCAGAAACCTCCAGGGCACAATTGGCAAAGAAAAGTCTCATTAAGACAAAGCTTTCTCCCTATTTCACTTCGTTGGATGGAGGAGAAATTCAATGTGAACTGTGCCCTCATCGGTGCCGCGTAGCCAAGGGAAAGAGAGGCATTTGCAGGGTGCGTGAAAACCGGGATGGGAAATATTACAGTCTGGTATATGGGAATCCCTGTGCGGTTCATTTAGATCCGATCGAGAAAAAACCCTTTTTCCATGTCCTCCCAGGTACGACCTCTTTTTCACTGGCAACAGCAGGGTGCAATTTCCAGTGCAAGTTCTGCCAGAATTGGGAAATCTCCCAGGCATTTCCAGAGGACGTATACAGCTTAGAGTTCCCACCGGAGATGGTGGTAAGAAAAGCGAAAGAGATGAGGGCCCATTCCGTTGCATACACTTACGTAGAACCCACCATCTTTTCTGAATATATGTTCGACACTGGCCAACTCGTAAAGAAAGCAGGCCTTCTGAATGTCTGCCATTCTAATGGCTTCATCAATTCGAGTCCCCTCCGAGACCTGTGCAAAATGTTGGATGCGGCCAATATCGATCTAAAAGGGTTTTCAGATACCTTTTATCATGAATTGTGTAGTGGAGAACTAAACCCAGTGCTCAAGACCCTAAAGACTCTAAAACAGGAGAAGGTTCACTTAGAGATTACAAATCTGGTCATTCCCACAAAGAATGATGAGATATCTCTGATAAAAGAAATGTGCCTCTGGGTGAAGAGAGAATTGGGCGCAGATACCCCTATTTATTTCTCCCGGTTCTATCCTCTGTATAAACTTAGGACTCTTCCCCCAACACCGGTTTCGACGCTGGAGAAAGCTCGGGCAACGGCTTTATCTACGGGTCTTGAATATGTTTATATCGGTAACATTCCTGGCCATGAGGGTGAGAATACCTTCTGTCCCAGGTGCAAGAAAATGGTTATTCAACGGACGGGGTTCATGGTTGGAGAGATGCATCTGAAGGATGGAAAGTGCGGGTATTGTGGTAAGCCTATACCCGGCATTTGGTCATGAATGGAGATTCAAGGATATGCTTACTTCAGAAAGAAAAATTTTGATTTTTTCTCATATCATATTAAAATATTTATATAAACTTGATCTTGAAGCTCATCTGTTTTGATTGAATTCTCAACAGGATCCCAGCTTCAAAAAATTAATTTTACATCTCCGGAAAATTCGATGGGACAGATAAAGTTTTATAAAAGCCTCCGTTTTAAGATTATCATAGGTCTGGTGACCCTTCTTACGCTTACCATGACCATTCTCTTCACCATCCAATACTTTAATCATCGAGAAAAGATGATACATAACCTCCAGGATAACATCAGCCCACATCTGACCCAGATGGTCAATGATGTTTTAAAAAGTTCTATGATATCCAAGAATCAAAGTGAAATGAAATACATTCTGGAGGTGGTAAATAACTACCCGGATGTTAAGAACATCTTCATCCTCAATCGGATCGGCCGGATCATCATCTCCATCGACGATAAAGAAGTGGGAAAAACTATCGACATCCATGATCCTACTTGTCAAGTCTGTCATCACCGAACGACGGAGGCACTTAATAAGACCGTCGTCTTCTCCTCTCTCATAGGTGAAAAGATCTTCAGAAATGTTAACCCAATTTATAATCGAAAGGAATGTTACTCTTGCCATAAACCGGAAGAGAAGATCACCGGGGTCCTCGTCACCGATTTCACTCTAAATAATATAGAAAGACAACTCCGAGCGGAGGTGAAGGAAAATATACTCCTTTTACTCTTTGCCATCGGTATCTCTACCTTAGTGATCGGCATTGCTTTAAATCAATTAGTCGTCAAAAAGCTCCAGCATTTCGTTGAGGCAGCATCCTTCTTAGGTCGAGGCGATTTCAAAAGAACCATCACCTTCAAAAGTGACGATGAGATTAAGAGGTTAGCAGACTCCTTCAACCTTATGGCCAAAAAGCTGATGGAAAAGATGAGGCTGGAACGGAAATACCTCTCCCGGATCATTGATACCCAGGAGAACGAACGAAGGCGGATTTCACGGGAACTACACGATGAAATCGGTCAGGCCCTTACAGCGATCAAGTTCAATTTGGATATGATCGATAAAAACCTTCCTCCTGGTTCTACCATGATTCAAGGAAGATTAGGAGAGGCTAAATCTTTATCGAATCAGGTCATCACGGCCATGCGCCAGTTATCGATGGATCTCAGACCAACCATGTTGGATGATCTCGGTTTAATCCCTACGTTGAGGTGGTACACCCAGAATTTCTCCAATCGGGTGAATATTGACTCTCACTTCGAGGCAATTGGGTTTGAGGAGAAGCTACCCCCACAAATTGAGACCGCCTTCTATCGAATCATCCAGGAGGCTTTGAACAATATTGCAAAACATGCGGAGGCCAGTCGGGTCGAAATTTCCCTTGAACAGAGGGATTCGATGATCTGCGCCTCCATTACAGATAATGGTAAGGGGTTCGATATGAACAAGGTGTTACACCCAGAGTCCCCAGAGAGGGGCTTTGGGATTATAGGGATGCAGGAGAGGGTCTCCCTTCTTGGAGGGCATATCGATATTAAATCGAAGCCAGGTCTCGGAACTCAAATTCATATTGAGATTCCTCATCAAAAGAGTGAGTTTGATGAAAAAGATACGAGTTCTAATATCTGAAGACCACACCATAGTCCGTCAGGGACTCTTCGCCCTCTTGAAATCCGAACCCGGGATCGAAGTTGTCGGGGAGGCCTCTGATGGTTTAGAGGCTGTTGAGATGGCAAAGAAACTAAATCCAGATGTGGTATTGATGGATATTGCCATGAGACATTTAAACGGGATTGAAGCCACCCGTAAAATTAAGAAACTCTTTCCCCACATGAAGGTCTTAGTCCTCACGATGTATGATAATGAAGAGTGGATTTTTCAAATCCTCAAAGCAGGTGCTTCAGGCTATCTCATCAAAGATTCGGCGATGACGGATCTCATCTCTGCAATCCGGACCATACATCAAGGGGATTCTTTCCTCAGCCCATCCATATCGAAAAAGGTGATCGATGAATACATTCGGAAAGCAGAGATTGGTGAAAAAAAGGGTGTCGATGATCTCCTTTCCAGCCGGGAAAGGGAGATTTTACAACTAATTGCCGAAGGACATTCCATCCCCAAGATTGCCTCTCTCCTCTGCATCAGTAAAAAGACGGTCGAGGCCCACAAAACCCACATTATGGAAAAGTTGAATATCCACGATAAGGTAGGACTTATCAAATATGCCATCCGGGTAGGACTCACGAAACTCTAAAAAAGCATAGGCCATTAGCCCCTCCTAAGCTGCCAAGACAATTAACGCCAGTAGCGACTTAGACATAAGAGTCTTTGGTCAAATGGTTAGGGTGACGATGCCCGTTTCGTTGTTGGGTTAGGTTGTTGGTCATTAAACCCTTAACCCTTTGACTTTGTACCAAACGGGCTTCATAACCTTAACCCTAACCAATGGACTATTTTCTTCCTTTAAATGACACCTAAAATAAATCCTATTCTTATGCATTTTTAAGTAAATCACCCTATTAAAAAATAAGTATTTTTTTAAAAAAATAGGTAAATTAACCGATAGACAAGAGTTTTTCTAAAAAATAAAATAATTTAGAAAAGAGATGAAGAAAAATCTAATGAAAAAGAGAAGATACGCTATGGTGATCTATCTTCGACGTTGCATCGGCTACAACTCATTTTCGGTCACCCGTAAGGTTGGAAACGGTATTCCTTTAAGTATATTTTTATCGGAAAAGGTAGGTATCCAAACATTATACGCCAATTGCAATAAATGCGATATATCTGTTTTCCACATTCAGGGAATTCCCCCCGATAGTGTGTGCCTTTGGAATTATGCTCGGATCCCTCAAAGGAAAAACATTTCGAACACCCTAATAAACGTTAAGGAGGGAAAATACTAATGGAAAACATTCGATTGATTTTTCTGATCATCATCCTGGGGTTCGTTGGGATCAATTTTTTTGCTCTCGCCATTAAAATCGTAAAACAGTATGAGCGAGGTGTGATTCTCCGATTTGGTCGACTCATTAGGACGAGAGAACCAGGGTTCAATATGATCATCCCTATTGTCGATCGGATGATAAAGGTCGACCTACGGGTTGTGACTATGGTGGTGGAACCTCAGGTCGTCATCACGAAAGATAAAGATAATGTCACTATCAAAGTAGATGCAGTCGTCTACTTCATGGTCATCGATCCCGTAAAGGCGATCATCCAGGTGGCCGACTACATGAAGGCAACCTCTCAAATCGCCCTCACAACCCTGCGGAGCGTCCTGGGACAGTCTGATCTCGATGAACTCCTCTTCGAGCGGGATAAAATTAACACACGATTGAGAGAGATTATCGATCAACATACAGAGCCATGGGGTGTGATGGTGAGCGTTGTTGAGGTAAAGGATGTCCAGTTGCCCGACCCGATGCAGCGGGCCATGGCCAGGCAAGCGGAAGCCGAAAGAGAGAAACGGGCAAAAGTCATCCACGCACAGGGTGAATATCAAGCCGCAGAGACCCTTCGGGAGGCAGCCCATATCCTCTCCATCGAACCCGCAGCAATTCAGTTGAGGTATCTCCAGACGCTCACGGAGATTGCCGGTGAGAGAAACAGCACGATCATTCCCATTCCCTTGGATATTACTAATACCCTTCAAGCGTTGGCTAGAAAAAGTAGTGGACCAGGAACGCTGATCAATGAGTGAAGAATAAAGGAGGATATTCTGATTTTTTCTGTTAAAAGACTCCTTCAAAATATTTATAAAAAATCCATCTTTGTCGTAGAGAAAGGAGGGCAAAATGAAAAGGAGAGTGTTTAGCAAAATTTGGTTTTCATCCATTATCAATTATTCAATTCTTTTCTGGACAATCATCTGTTTCATAGGGACCTGGGTCATAATCATTAAATATGGAATCCTTCTGGAGGGGTTGATTGCAACAGCGATGACCTTTTTCTTTGCTACTATTGTCTGGGGTATCCCTTTTGCGGGATTAATCCTTCTATCCCTTTTTGTAACACCTATAGAAAAGCCAGTATATTTTGTGATGTTTAAAGAGTTGATTAAAAGAGGGATGGAAGAACACACTCCTTACGTGATGTTTAAGGAGTTAATTAAAAGAGGGATGAGAAGAAGTTCTGTGTAGTTAAAACAAGGCGATTCATTAAATTCGCGATGTTTGTAAAGGAGGCGAGTAAAAATGAAAGAGATTGAATACCCTTATCTTTCTGCTTTCATGCATATTACAAGAGCAATAAGTTCATCCTTGGATCTTAAAGAAGTTCTCAATCTGATTGTGAAAAGCACCTGCGAAACCACTGGCTCAAAAGGATGCACTTTGATGCTTTTAGATGAGAAGGGTGAGAGGTTGGAGGTAAAGTCATCCTATGGATTGAGCGATCAATATATTGGAAAAGGCCCTCTCTCTGCAGACAAATCGATCTCCGATACGCTCAAAGGAAAAACAGTCATCATCGAAAATGCTACCTTAGACCCGAGGGTTCAATATCCTCAAGAGGCGAAGAAAGAAGGAATTGCTTCCATCGTTTCTGTGCCGATCAATTTGAGAGGCAGGATCATCGGTGTCCTTCGTCTCTATACCTCTATCCCATGCCGATTCACAGATGATGATATCGATTTTCTCTCTGCCATTGCCATGCAGAGTGGGCTCGCCATCGAAAATGCGAAGATGTATGAACATGTGAAAGCTAATTATGAAAAAATGATGGCTTCTCCCTCATCGATCGTGTGAAGATACAATCTCCCTTTGGCAAGAATCAATAGGTGTAGAATAGATATGCGTCCTATAAACAACTGCCTATAGAGGTTATCAGATGAAACATATAATTAGAGCTAACGTACTTTGGGCTCTGATGGTAATTGTCTTTTTGGTACTCAGATGGGAATTCACACAGGGATTATTCAGCCAACATGGTTTGTATCGTGAAAAAAATGTGAAAGAGTGGATGAATGTTCCAGTGGAAAAAGGATGGACAAATGTTCCAATAGAATACGTGGGGGCATCTCGCTGTAAAGCGTGCCATCAAGACAAGTTCTCCGTGTGCGAGCAATCGAAACATAAAACGATCGCGTGCGAAAGCTGCCACGGTCCAGGGCATTTGCATATTGAAAAGAATACTCATATGATCATTGAGACCTCAAGAAAACTCTGCACACTATGCCATTCCCGGCTCATTTCGAGGGCCAGCAACTTTCCGCAGGTAGATATCGAGGAACATGGAGGGCAGGCGGAGTGCATATCCTGCCATAATGCGCATGGTCCCAGGATTGGGTCGCCGAAGATCCCTCATACTCTGGAGGGTAGCAGCAACTGTCTTTTGTGCCACCAGGTCAGACGGCTTAAGTCCTTCCCCAAGGACCACTCCGGGCGTGGTAACGAGACCTGCTTGAACTGTCATACAACTAATTGAAGGAGAAGCAAAGTGGAAATCTCTCGACGAAATTTCATAAAAACTGCGGCTAAACATTTGTTGGGAGGAATTATTGTTTATGGTACATTTCCTTCCCTGGTCCGAAGTTCTTTCGAGACACAAAATGTTACAAAGTCTCTATCAATTGCAAACTTTAACGAACGCGATTGGGAAAAACATTATTGGGGTTTTGTCTGTAATATCGATAGATGCATTGGCTGCGGGAGGTGCGTCGTAGCTTGCAAACGGGAAAATAAGGTTCCCTGGGGGCCCAAATATTATCGCACCTGGGTAGAGAGATACGTCATCAGTATGGGTGGTGAAATTTTTGCGGATTCTCCGAATGGTGGCAGAGATGGGTTTAAATCTGATTATTTGAATTTAAAGTATCGCAACCTTAAAGTAATGAAAAGCTTTTTTGTCCCGAAACTTTGCAATCAATGCGATAACCCCCCTTGCGTGAAAGTTTGTCCAACTGGGGCTAGCTACAAGACGAAGGATGGAGTTATCCTTGTTAATAAAAAGATTTGTATTGGATGTAAATATTGCATCGTGGCATGTCCTTATGAAGCCAGATTCATGCTTCCTGAAGGGGTGATAGATAAATGCACCTATTGTTATCACAGGATCACCAAGGGATTTCTTCCAGCTTGTGTAGAAGTGTGTCCAGTAGGGACAAGGATTTTTGGCGACCTGAGAGACCTGGAAAGTCAGGTGCAGAAAATATTTAGAGAAGAAAAGGTTAGTATCCTTAAGCCGTCCCTGGGGACTCACCCAAAGGTTTACTATATGGGATTAGAAAAGGGTGTGGAATAGTGACTAGCACCAAGACTCATGCATATTTCTGATGGAGGTGAACAAAATAGAAGAAAAAAAGACTCTTGGTTGGCCCTTTTATGCTTGGCTAACAGCAGTTGCTGTTAGCCTTATAATAGGACTCTGGGGCGAGGTTATGGTGTTAATTAAGGGACACGAGCTAACCATGGGAACCACCCGAGACGTGCCATGGGGCATATTCATGGCTGGTTTCGCTTTCTTCGTAGGTGCCAGTGCGGGTGCAACCATCGTTGGATTAATGATACACGCTTTTGGGCGTCATGATTATATACAGCTTGGAATACCTGCATTGTTGGTGGGATTGCTCTCTCTAATGGCTGCCGTGCTCTTTATTATGGTGGACATCCCCATTATAAATCTGCCAATAATGATACTGATACCCTGGCTTCTTCGAAACCTAACATCGATGTTCGTTTATACATCGACAACTTACTATTTATTTGGTTTAATATTGCTGGCGGAGCTATATTTTGCGGTAAAAATCACACGGGGAAGCGCATCTAACATGGATAAAAAAATGGCAAAATGGCTGGCTATTATTGCAGTTCCTTTTGCTCTTTGCGTATTGCATGCGCCTCATGGTGCCCTATTCGCCGTCATAAAAGCCAGAGAATACTGGAATACGCCTCTCCTGCCGCCGCATTTTGCTATAGCTGCGCTTTCAACCGGAACTGCAATAATGATTATAATTGCGATTGCAACTCCTAAAATAAGCAAAGGAGGACTCGTGGGCAGGGAAACCCTTGACCACCTTGGTAAACTACTGGCTTTATTTATAGCGGTGACTATCTTCTTTGACTTCTTCGATATCCTTGTCCTAACTTACAGCGAGACACCAAGCAGGATGGAGGCTTGGAGGCTCCTGACAGGTAGATATGCTCCCCTGTTTTCACTTAATATTTGGGGGCTGCTTTTCGCCCTGTTAATACTCTTGTTCAAACAGGGAAGAAATATCAAAGGGTTGTTCGTTGCCTCATCCCTGACTCTGGCAGGGATAGCAGCATATCGTTATAACTTAGTTATAGTAGGACAATTGGTGCCCCTGAGCCCTGGTAAGGAGATACATTACTCACCTACAACGGTTGAGATATCAATCACAGTAGGCATAGTGGGGCTGATAATGTTCCTTTATACAGTGCTTACCAGAGTGCTCTCTTTAGAAGAAACCGTCCCCCGTGAAAGGAGAGAAAAATGGATTTAAATCGAGGTTTCATATCCAAAAAGGAGACAGAGAAGAGATGAATAGGATAAAGGTCCTGTTAACTGAAGATCATACCATTGTAAGACAGGGACTCTCTGCTCTGCTCAGGTCTGAACCCGATATAGAAGTGGTTGGGGAAGCCTCTGACGGTTTAGAGGCCATCGAAATGGCAAAAAAACTTCTTCCCGATGTCGTTTTGATGGACATCGCAATGAGGAATTTGAATGGGATCGAAGCAACCCGTAAAATTAAAAAGCTCTTTCCCCATATAAAGGTGTTAGTCCTCACGATATATGATAATGAGGAATGGATTTTTCAAATCCTCAAAGCAGGCGCCTCCGGTTACCTCATCAAAGATTCGGCAATGACGGATCTCATCTCTGCAATCCGAACCACCCATCAAGGGGGTTCCTTTCTCAGTCCATCCATATCGAAAAAGGTGATCGATGAATACATTCGGAAAGCAGAGATAGGTGGAAAAAGAGGTGTCGATGATCTCCTTTCTAGTCGGGAGAGGGAGGTCTTGAAGCTTATCGCTGAAGGACATTCTACCCCTCGGATCGCAAACCTCCTCTGCATCAGTAGAAAGACCGTTGAAGCCCACAAAACCCACATTATGGAAAAGTTGAATATCCACGATAAAGTAGGACTTATAAAATATGCCATCCGGATGGGACTCACCAAACTATAAGATTAAAAACGCATAGAGCATAGAGTAAACCCACCCCATTCCATAAAAAAGTTCCAACCCCCTTTTCAATCCAATCGCTCATAACGGGGCGTCACCCACGAACCGTGAAAATTCTTTATTTTTGAAGTTACGTTATGCCCTATGCACCATGCCATGTTTTACCTAATGGCATTTTAAGCAAAAAGACCCTAAAAAATTGGTCTTTTTTTTAAAAAAATAGATGGATCGACCGATAGACAAAAAAGAACCTATGATTCAATATTTTAATGAGACAGCGGAGGTAAAATTATAAGAAAGAAGGTTTTTATCTTTTTATCAGGTTTTACTATTTTTCTTTTAATCCTTAGTACTCAGACCATTATAAAAGGGGATTCAAATTATGTAGGTTCTGAGACATGCAAAGGCCTCCTTTGACAGTTATGCAAAATCGATTCATGCCAAAAAGGCGATACCAAACAGCCCGGCCGATAAAGAAAGATGTGAATCAGGCCACGGTCCTGGGGTTCAGCATGCTGAAAAAGGTGGAGGAAAAGGTGCAGCCATTTTTGCTTTTGGGAAAAAGATTAACGCTAAGGGAAAATCATCAAAATGTTTTTCATGTTATGAAGAGTCAAAGAAGATTACATTTTGTGACATTAGCAAGCATAAACAGCATATGTTTCGGCAAACAGGTAGACAAGATTAGGTTGATCGACATAGGCATCTTAAGATAGTTTATCGAAAATATTACGTTTTGAATTCTTGAATTGGCTAAAAATGTTTGTTATTTTTGAGGGCAAGGTATCTTTTTAAAAAGGGGAATCTTATGGAAGATCAAATTCAAACCGGATTTAAGACAGGTCGACGTCCCATTCTCAACTTCCTCTTAGGATTGGTCTTACTGACAGGATTAGGCGTTGCAGTCAAAACAGTCTTCCAATATCTCTGGCCCTCCCCTGAAATCATAGGAGGAGGCTCTGCTGGAGGAATCACCACCATCCCGCTCAACGAAATCCCCGTAGGCGGCTCAAAGACGGTCCGTCATCAGGGAAAACCCTATGTCGTTGTCCGTCAACCCACGGGTATCTATGCAGTCAACGCGGTATGCACTCACCTCGGGTGTATTGTCTACTGGGATAAAGATAAGAAACAGCTTGCCTGTCCATGTCATGCTGCATTCTTTGCACTCAATGGAGCTGTATTAATGGGCCCACCACCTTCTCCCCTTCCCGTTGCTCAAGTTAAAATCGTGGGGGAACAGATCATATTATCTTAGGAGAAGAAAATGCAGGAGAGAGAGGGAAAAAAACCCACAGAAAAAGAGTTTGAAAAGAGGACCTACCTCAGGGAAAGTGTCAATCTCTTCACCCTCCTCACCGGGATACTCTATGGCGAATTGGATGAACGCCTCGGTATCAAAGAGGCGATCAGGAAGAACATGCAGAAGCCTGTTCCTCACCATGTCAACTTTACCTTCTGTTTTGGTGGAATTTCCTTCTTTCTATTCCTTATCCTTTTAGTGACCGGAGTACTTCTCCTCATGTATTATCGACCAACCACAGCCGAGGCTTATGAAAGCGTCGTTCTCATTACCAATGTTGTCCCCTATGGGTGGCTTATTCGAGGGTTACATCATTGGGCTTCCAACCTCATGGTTCTAATGGTGATGTTCCATATGGCCAGAGTCTTCTTCTATGGTGCTTATAAACCTCCGAGGGACTTCAACTGGGTGGTCGGTGTGATTCTCCTCCTTCTGACGTTGATGCTCGGTTTTTCAGGATACCTCTTGCCCTGGAATCAGGTCTCTTTCTGGGCTACCACAGTTGTGACAGATGCGGTGGGGGCACTTCCTGTCATTGGAAAACCCTTACAGTTCTTTACCAGGGGGGGACCGGAAGTTTCCCAATGGACCCTGACCCGTTTCTTCGCTCTCCACGTGGTCATTTTCCCTGCGTTCATGTTCATTTTTCTATTTCTTCATTTCGGGATATTGAGAAAACAAGGTATCTCAAGACCTTTATAATAAAGAGAAAAGGAGAAGGGGATGGAAAACGATGTGAAGAAAAAAGAGGAGATGGAAGAAAGGGGGATTCCATTTTTTCCTAACCATTTTTTAAAAGAGATCATCGTAATGTGCTTGGTCCTGGCTGGACTCAGTCTTCTCGCCACCTTCTTCCCCGCTCCAATGGAAGAAAAAGCTGATCCCTTTGTTACTCCCACCCACATCAAGCCTGAATGGTACTTTTTAGCAAACTATAAATTCCTCCAACTCTCTGAAGTATTCGTTTTCCTTGGGCCATGGGCACCGAAACTATTGGGAATAGTGCTACAGATGCTAATTGTCTTGATTATCATTCTCTTCCCGTTCATCGACAAGAATCCCGAACGTCATCCTTTTAAAAATCGTTTCCTCACATGCTCAGGAATTTTCTTTATTGTCGTTTATGTGACTCTTTTTTATTTAGGCTATATTAAATGAGAAGGAGAGAGCCGATGAAATTTTTCCGCCTCGTCATACTTCACACAGCCATTCTCCTTGGAACCTGGATCTTCCTCCTCACCTCTCCTGTTTACTCAAAAACAGTCCCCCCATCGTCCTGTGTGAAGTGCCATTCAGATTTAGGAGGGGAATATGCCAAACCTGTCAAACTCCTGGAGGAAAGTATCCATGTTGAAAAAGAGGTAGCCTGTCATAATTGTCATGGAGGAGACCCAAAAACCTTCGATGAAGAAAAATCGATGTCCAAGGTAAAAGGATTTGTTGGAAGGCCCGGTTTCAAAGAGATCCCTGAGTTCTGCGCCCGATGCCATTCCAATGTAATCCTGATGAGACAATATAATCTGAGGACGGATCAACTGGCACAGTACAAGACTAGTTACCACGGAAAACTTCTTTATTCCAAAGGAGATAAGAATGCAGCCACCTGCAATAGTTGCCACGGTGTCCACGATATTAAGAAGAAGGAAAATCCCCTTTCGATGGTCTATAAAACTAATCTCCCAAGGACCTGTGCCAAGTGCCATTCTGATACAAAACTAATGGAGAAATATAAACTCCCCTCGAATCAATTCGACCTCTATCAAGCAAGCATCCATGGGAAAATGCTGATGGAGAGGAATGACCTCCGGGCACCGGGATGTGCAGATTGCCATGGTATCCATGGGGCCACCCCTCCAGGTTATGCTGAGATCGCCAATGTATGTGCCTCCTGCCACAGTAGCATCGCCGACCTCTTTAAGCAAAGTCCCCATTATGCTGAAAAAACCAAAGTCCACATGGCAAGATGCGTTGACTGTCATGGGTCGCATGATGTTTCCCACCCTACCACGGATTTGTATGTGGGAACAGGGGAGCGACATTGCGGGGGCTGCCATGGCCCTGATTCAAAGCAAGTTCGCTTGGGTCTTTTGTTGAAGAAGAAGATTGATGACACCATCCTATTGGTGGAGCAAGCGAAGAAGGCCATCGAAAGAATTCGCTATTCTGGAAAAAGCATTATAAAGATCGAAGAGGCATTTGAGGTTTCAAGGAGTGAATTGGTAAAAGCCAGGGCTGCCACTCACACCCTCAATATGGATAAAGTGGAGGAAAATGCGAAGAAGGCTAATGAGAAGGCGAGCGAAGTCCTCCAGTCCATCAATCAAATCCGCCAGGAGTTGGAAGGGCGTAAAAGAGAAGTCATCTTTGTCTTGGTAGTTCTGGGCCTGATCATCGTGATCGTCTCCCTTTACTACCTGAGGGCTAAGCACCAATGGATGGAGGGAACTGTGAAGGGGTCTATGAAATGAAATTCTTTTTCATCGGGTTGGTGATCGGAGCCGTCGTGCTCCTTCTGCTGATCAGTTCAGGTTTGACTTCAAAGACGGAGCAGCCTATTTCTTTTAACCATAAGAAGCACATGGAGCAGGGCTTAGAGTGCAACACCTGCCATCCCTATTTTAAAGAGCAGACCTTCTCCGGCATGCCAACCGTGGCAACCTGTCTGGAGTGTCATAAAGATCCCATTACAAAAGGTGCGGAAGAGGAGAAAATTAGACAATTTCATCAAACGGGAAAGGAAATCCCTTGGAAACGGCTTTACGAACAGCCCGATGACGTCTTCTTTTCTCACCGGCGCCATGTAGCCCTTGGAAAGATCGGCTGTCAGACCTGTCACGGCGACGTTGGACAAAGCGAAAAGCCCCCGTCTAAGCCTTGGATGAAGATGACCATGAAATGGTGCATGGATTGCCATGCCAAGACTAAGGCGAGCAACGACTGTCTGGCATGCCATGTCTAAAGATCCGTGACCGTGTCACGTGTCGCGTGTCCGGACACGGGGAACGGACACGATAAGGCTTTGGGATGAGGATCAACCGTAGAGATTTTTTGAAGATGGGCGGGGGCGCAGGGGTTGCCATTGCCTTAGGCGGTGGCTTTTGGAAGTGGTCTCAATTCCCTCCTGTTGAAAGACCCAATCCACCCGGAGTCGAAAAATGGGTGCCCACCGCTTGTGGTCAATGCATGGGCGGTTGTGGAATACTCGTGAGGGTAATCGATGGATGGGCAACCAACATCATCGGAAACCCGCTGCATCCGGTCAATCGAGGAACCTTATGCCCGAAAGGGATTGCCGGTCTTCAAGGACTCTATGATCCAGACCGTATTCGCTCCCCTCTGAGGAGGGGTGGAAAGAGAGGTGAAGGTCGATGGCAACCCGTGTCATGGGAAGAAGCTCTCCATCTTATCACAGAGGCTTTAAAGGATCTTCGACAAAAAGGAGAGCCCCATCACCTCGTGGTCCTTGGCGGAAGGTATCGGGGATTGATGAGATCGCTCTGGGAGCGTTTCTTGGAGGCCTTTGGATCACCAAACTATATCGATAATCAATTCCAGTGGGAAGGGAGTCCAGTGGAGGGTTTCTTCCTCACCCAGGGGATTTATTCAATGCCGGCTTATGATTTTGAAAACACCCAATACATACTTTCTTTTGGCTCTGGGCTATTGGAATCCTATTGGTCTCCTGTTCAGGCTTTGAGGGCTTATGGCCACTTCAGAAGGGGAAAGCCTGGACAGAGGGGGAAACTGGTTCAGATCGAATCCCGTCTCTCCGTCACTGGTATCAAAGCGGATGAATGGATTCCGATTCGGCCGGGGACAGAGGGAATCATGGCCCTCGGTATTGCCCATATGATGGTTAAAGAAGACCTCTATAACAAAGAGTTCATCTCTAACCATACCTTTGGTTTTGAAAATTGGGCAGATTCCCACGGTAGGGAACACCTCGGTTTCAAGGAGTTGGTTCTTTCAGAATATGAGCCCCAGCTTGTGTCAAAACAGACCGGTGCTCCCGTCGATATCATCATTCGGTTAGCGCGGGAGTTTGCTTTAAACCAACCCTCTCTCACCATCGGTTATCGGGATCGCCCCTTTCACCAAATGGCTGTTGCCGTTTTGAATGGATTGGTAGGTAACATCGATACATTCGGAGGGGTACTGATTCCGAGAACCATCCCCTATCAATCCTTTCCTCCCTTTAAGAGGGACACCGTTGCCCAAAGAGGCTATGAAAAGGAAAGAGTCGATGAAGGGAAAGGGCCATTGGCAATACATCGGCCTCACATTTTTGCCCAAAATACCCTTTCTGGAAGGCCCTATAAACCAAAAGTCCTATTTCTCTACTACACTAATCCTTCGTTTTCGAATCCAACCCCTGATCTCTTCTCAAAAGCACTTGCTGAGATTCCCTTCATCGTCAGTTTTTCGCCCTATATGGATGACAGCTCTCAGTTCGCAGACCTCGTTCTTCCAGACCATACCCCTCTGGAACGTTGGCAGGACGACCCCTTATTTTTAAACAATGGATATTCTGTTCTTGGAATTCGGCAACCTATAATCGACCCCCTTTATCAGACAAAGTCCACAGGGGACGTCCTTTTACAGATTGCCAAATCTTTGGGCGGAGAAGTCCGGAAGGCCCTCCCCTGGAATGATTTTAAAGAGATTCTGATCTATAGTCTCAAGGGCGTCTTCGAGGCAAAACGGGGCGATATCTTCGGCCTCCAATTCGATGAGGCCTGGACTCGACTTCTTCAAAAGGGAGGATGGTGGGATCCTTCATATAAGACCTTTGAAGAGTTTTGGAAACTTCTTCAAGAGAAGGGAGGGTGGTGGGATCCGATTTATGACTTCGGAGAACGGGATCGTATCTTCAAAACCCCTTCAAAAAAATTTGAGTTCTATGCACAGGGATTGAAAGAGAGAGACCTGAAAGACTCTTCTCTTCTCCCTCATTGGGAGGAGCCGAAGAAGGCCGCCGATGAGAAGGAATATCCACTCCGTCTCCATATCTTTCGGACAATAACACTGACAGGAGGAAGGAATGCCAATCAGCCCTGGCTTCATGAGATTGTGGGACCTCACCTATTTGAGAGATGGAAGACATGGGTGGAAATTAACCCAGAGACGGCTAAGCGACTGGGAGTATCGGATGGAGATTGGGTGTGGGTGGAATCTCCCCACGGAAAGATTAAGGTGAAGACAAGGCTTTACAAAGGCGCTATGCCTGAGGTCGTCAATATCCCATTTGGACTGGGTCACCGCTCCGGGGGTCGATGGGCTGCTGGTTTGGGTACGAACCCTTATCGACTGCTCCCGAATGACCTCGATCCTTTGACCGGCCAACCCATTCATGGGACCGCTCGAGTGAAGGTGTATAAGGCCTAAAAAGTTCAGAGTTCGGAGTAAAAAGGACACGGACCGAGGCTGCGTGCCGAAATCCAAAACCAAAACTCTGGCGTGCAGTCACGGACACGAGAGTAATGATGCCTCGTTGGGGAATGGTTATTGATTTAGATCGATGCTCTGCATGCCAAGCCTGTGTGGTCGCCTGCCATGCAGAAAATAATATTGCATTGATTGGCCCAGAGGAATCGGCAAAGGGCCGCTCCATCCATTGGATTGAACTCCATCCTTATATCGAAGGGGAATACCCTCATATCAAGGCAAGGCTTCTCCCGAGGCCATGCATGCATTGTGAGCATCCGGCCTGTATAAAAGTCTGTCCGGTCGGGGCGACCTACACCAATGAAGAAGGGCTGGTTGGAGTGATTTATTCTCGATGCATCGGCTGCCGATATTGCACCACAGCCTGTCCTTATACCGTCCGAAATTTTAACTGGTATGGACCTCAATGGCCGAAAGAGATGAAAGGCTCCCTCAATCGAGAC
>JBFMAE010000334.1:0-22925 GCA_040756085.1 Thermodesulfobacteriota bacterium
TACGCCGTTTCTGCGAATATGCGCAGAAACGGCGTATTATGGCACTTTTACCCTTTTTATACTGCTCCATTCCTGCGCAGGTCCAGTTCCTGCCAGAAAACCAACTGGGGCATGGTGGGCAGTATCCGGTCTGCCAACCGTGTCATAGTAATTTTCGTAGGCCCCAAGTGTTCATGTGGGCCGAAACCCATCTCAAAACCGTGAAGAGACCCGAAGTCAGGGTCTTCGGAGAGGCGCCTGCAGCCGAAAAGAGCAAGCGCCCAGCGTCCGGGTCTAAGGTTCCGGAAGACTCGGAAGGCTGGAACGATTCAATCCGGAAGGGGTTACAGCTTTCTCCCCGATAAAAAGCCTGATTCACTTAACACGCGGTTACCCGGGGCCGGGGGGAATCGGCTCGTGAAAGAGATGCGGGGTTCGATCAGGTGGCAGACAGCTCAGCTCGCCAAGGCGGTCTTTGAGGCCGGGATCTCCAAGGAGGAAAGGACCAATCCCAGGTCGGAGAAGTATGGGAAGATCAGCTCCTATAAGACTATGGAAACCTACCGGGATGTCTGGAACGATCTTGGGAGGTTTGCGAAGGAGAAGCTTGGGGTCAAAGACTTAGAAGGAATGAAGGGGGTCCATGTAGCAGCTTTTATGAAAGCCAAGATCGAGGAGGGAGCGAGCAGGCAACACATGGAGAAGATCACAAGCGCCATGTGTGCACTGGAGAGGGCCCTGGAGCGGTTCACCGAGGACAAGCACGGGGTCCCAAAGGAGTACAACTTTTCCGAGAGACTGGAAGTGCTCCACGAGGCTAAGGCTGGAGGAGCTTTGAAAGATGGGTATCACGACCGGGCATACCTGGATCCTGGCCGGGTAATCGCCCACATCAAGGAAGAGAACCACGAGCTGGCGGCTCAAGTGCAGTGGGAGGGAGGAGCACGGCTCGGAGGTGTGTCATTGATCGAACCAGAGCAGCTCCGGGGCCTGAGACCGTATCCATTCACAGGCAAAGAGGTCGGGGTCTTCTATACACAAGAAAAAGGTGGCAAGGGCGGAGAGGTGCAGGTAAGCCCGGAAACCTACGAGAGAATCCGGGAGCACATCGAGGCACACGGAAGCTTTTCGATCAATGAGAGGGAGTACCAGCGGGATGTGCATGATGCAGCGATTTCGGCTGGAGAGGACCCGGAAGGCACCCACGGATTCCGGTGGAACTTTGCGCAGGAGCGACTGGAAGAATTGGTAGAAAAGGGGAGACTCGATTACGAACAGGCGCGGCAAGAGGTGAGCTGGGAAATGAAGCACGAGCGGGCATCTATCACCGATCACTATTTAGGGAGATAGAAACATCGACCCAATCAACATCATTTCGGATCTCTCACGCACAAACGACCAGAAGCGCCGGCGACTCCTGCGCTGGTTCGCCAAGCAGGCAACCCTTACGCAGATTGAGATCCTTGATTCCACGGTGGCCAATTACCATCAACTCAAGTCAGAGGTCCCAAACCTGAACCGGGCGCAGCTTCATTACTTGGCCCTGATAAAAGTGCTGGCCAATATGACAGCTCTCGAAAAGGCGCACACTCGGAAGGCTGCCGGCCACGACCTTGAACCCCTGCGCAAGATCACCAGGATACAGGCGGAACGGATCAGGGCGCTGAAGAAAAAGAAGGAAAGTCCGAAACGAAGGGAGCTTGTATCTCTTTGGGGGCTTGTAAAACAGTTGCGCATGGAAGAAGGCTTAAGCTTCCGGGATATTGCGGCATTTCTTAAGAGGCACAAGAGCTTCAAGATAAACTACGCTTATATACAGCGCGTCTGGAAGGAATTAGAGGGCTGATCCATGTTTGGAAGCGACCCCAGGATTGAGCGGATCCTCGACATCACTGAGAAGCTCCTGTCCCTTGCGACAAAACAAATGCAAGAAAACGCTCGCTGGCAGAACATGACCGATAAGACCCTGGAAAAGATCAACCGCACCCTCCAAGACGTAGCTTATCAGATAGATCACGTGGATAACGGCATGGAATCTGGGCTGCTGGTCAAATTCGAGGAGGCAAAGAGGGGCATCGACGATCTCGCTGCCGCGATCGAGGATCGTGCAAAGCTCCAAGCTGAGATCATCAAACTGAAAGAAATTCTCAACCGAAAGAATAGAAGGGCAGAAAAATGACCGAAACCCTACAGGAGTTTTTACAGAGGACAGACATTTTCTTCCCTGAACGTCGGATAAAGGAGTTCCCAAGGGTTATTGATCTGGAAAAGGGGTTGAGCGTCTCTATCGTGCAGCGGCTTGAGATTGTGGGAAGCACGTCGTCCAGAACCGTCCGGCCGGGGTACATGAAGCCCCTTTTTGGAACCCTGTCATTTGAGCGCGTGCCTTTCATCCGGAACATAACGGATGCCATCAGGTTCCGGGAGATGATCGGAGGCTTCGCATCAAAGGTCCTTAGCACAAAGGAGCTCGTCCGTATTATCACTAACTCCGGTACTGTGACGGGCAGTTATTTATCAGAGGAAGGCATTCCTTACCTCGATATCAGTGCGGAGACCAGTGGAGATCAACAGGCTTGGACCCTCCGTCTTGACAGATACGAGTGCAGGGTCATCTCTTCCATCCTGGGACGGGTTCTCAGTGATTGTGAGTTTCCTTACCCCTGAGTCTATCAGGTCCACCGGATTTTGAGGCGGTAAAGGAGATGGACGTCTCGAAGCACGAGGGGAAACTCAAAGGCAAGGCAATGGTTTGAAGGCTATGGAAAAGGAATTTTTGAATATCAACGAAGTCTCCGACTACCTGGGAATCAAGAAATCATCCCTCTACTCCAGAGTCGAGAAGAAAGAGATCCCTCACTACAGGGTAGGCCGCCTCATCCGTTTCAAGAAATCTGAGATAGATCCCTGGATGGAAAAATTTAAATCCGAGCCCCTGGATCTTCATGCAGAGGCTAGGAGAATCCTGAAAGGCTCCATAGATATCGACGCCATAGTCAATAAAGGTATTGCAGAGGTGAAGGGTTTGAATTATACTCCCAGTCCAGGGAGATCAGACCGAATCAAGGGCCTCGGAAAGGAGGTCAAAAATGGGTCTATATAAGAGAGGCTCGGTCTGGTGGATGGACTTTGTCTACAGGGGAAAAAGAGTTAGGAAGTCAACAGAAACAGAAGATCGGAAGTTAGCACACAGGATTTACGACAAGATAAAGGGCGAAATTGCAGAGGGGAAGTGGTTTCCAGAACAGATTGAACAGGAGAAGGTATTCTTCAAGGATGTCATGCTAAGATACCTCGAACAGTATTCAAAGCCCAATAAGGTTCATAAAACCTATATCCGAGACGATGGGATTTGGAAGAACCATTTCAAGGATTATTTTGGAGAGATGACCTTGGATGAAATCACCAGAAAAGTGGTTTCAAATTATAAAACCAAACGCCAAGATGACGGAGCAAAACCTAAGACCATCAATAGTGAATTGACACTCCTTCATCATGTACTTAGATTGGCGATTCAGGAATGGGAAGTGTTCCAAGGTCCGAATCCTGTTGATGGAGTATCGAAGTTGAAGGTCAATAACTTGATCGAAAGATGGATGTCCTTTGAGGAAGAGGAAAAACTCCTTGAACACTCTCTTGACTGGATGAAACCCATCCTTATCCTCGGTATCGAGACGGGAATGAGACAGTCAGAACTTTTGGATCTGAGATGGTCAAACGTCAACCTATTTGAGAAAACCATTACTATCCTTGAACAGAAGAACAGAGATAAATCTGTCCTGCCTCTTACCGACATGGCGATGGAGATCCTCAAGGCAAGAGCCAAGGTTAGAAGCATTCACGATGATCTTGTTTTCTTCAACAAGAACGGAAACAAGATTGACGCCCGTGACCTTCTCCGCGCCTTTTACTCCGCTTGCAAAAAGGCCAAGATTAAGAACCTCCGTTGGCATGATGCTACACGCCATACCTTTGCATCAAGAGCTTGTCAAGGCGGTGTAGACCTTTACGCACTGGCAAAGCTGGGGAGATGGAAATCCCTCCAGATGGTTCAGAGGTATGCCCATCACAACACATCAAGTCTAATGCCTGGGATCAAAATCTTGAACGAACAGAGACGGACCTGTCACAAATCTGTCACAGTTCAAGAAAAAGGGGTCACGATCGAATCGCAACCCCTTGATATTATTGGTAGCGGGGGCTAGATTTGAACTAGCGACCTTCGGGTTATGAGCCCGACGAGCTACCGGACTGCTCCACCCCGCGATTATTTTATTCTTAATCTATCCATGAAAATTTGTCAACCCCTTCGACTTCGGCGAGATCATTCGAGCCATTCGGGCTAAAGGCAAATTCCTGCCTTCAGCCAGAGAGCCGAGAGGTTGACAACCCTGAATCTCTTCCGTAGAATACTCTTAAATGAAAAAAACCACCTATCTCTATATCCTCAAGGAGATCCTCCCCATCTTTCTCATCGGCCTGATGACCTTTACCATCATCCTCCTGATGGATAAGATTCTCAGACTGATTGAACTGATTGTGAACAGAGATGGGAGTCTAACTAATATTTTAATGCTCTTCATCTTCATCTCCCCCTCCTTCCTTGTCTTCACCATCCCGGTTGCGGTTCTCCTAGGAACCCTCCTCACCCTTGGAAGGTTATCCGGAGATAGTGAAATTGTCGCCTTCAAGGCCTCTGGAATCAGTCTTTATCAGCTCTTTCTTCCCATCTCCATTTTCTCCGTCCTCGCCTGCCTCCTCACGAGTTTTTTAGTCTTTTACGGACTCCCCTGGGGGAACATGGGATTTAAAGCCACGCTCTATCTCATTGCCCAATCCAAGGCAAACATTGAGATAAAAGAAAGAGTTTTTAATGATGTCTTTGATGGTCTGGTGGTCTATGTGGATAAAGTTCCGGTTCAGGGGAAACGGTTGGAAGGAATCTTAATCTATGACGAAAGAGACAAAGAAAAGTTCAATACGATTTTTGCCAGAGAGGGTTTTCTTGTCAATAATCCCGAATCTCAAGAAGTCATTTTAAGACTCAGCCATGGAGATATCCATCGATTTGAACCCCGGACCAATGTCTTTCAAAAAGTTAAATTTGACACCTACGATTTAAAGCTTGAACTGGCCAAAGCCTATATTGCGATGGGAAAGAAGCTCAAAGAACATGAGATGTCGATTGATGAAATTAAAGAGAAGATAGATAATATGGAGAAGAAAGGAATCGACACCACTCCTCAGCAGGTTGAACTTCACAAGCGATATGCCATCCCCTTCGCCTGTATCGTTTTTGGTCTCCTTGGAGTCCCTCTGGGTATTCAACCCCGTCGTTCAGGAAAATCCTACGGGTTTGTCTTCAGCATTCTCATCCTGTTGGCTTACTATATCTCCCTCATTGCTTTCGAAATCCTCGCCATGCGCAAAACCATCCCACCTTTCCTGGCGGGCTGGGCACCCAACTTCCTCTTCGGAAGTCTCGGTATCTACCTTCTGATCAAGGCGGTCAACGAATCGCCTTTTAAACCAGCAGTATGGCTGATCGCGGGCATCGAATTCATTCAGAAGAAGTGGAAAGGGTTCTTCGGCGATGTTTGAAAGTCATCGGATCCTCTACCGATATATCATTCGTGAATATCTAAAAGTCTTCGGCCTGAGCCTGAGCGGTCTGATCCTCATTTATGTCGTCGTCCTCTTCTTCCAAAAGATGAGTCTCTTTATCAAACATCAGGCTCCTTTCTACCTGATTTTCGAATACCTTCTTTATAAGATTCCAGAAGTAACTTTCCAGTGGAACCTTCCCTATGCAGTTTTGCTTGCCACCCTTCTCACCCTTGGAACGCTCTCCCGGCAAAGCGAGATCACTGCCTTTAAAGCTGGGGGGATCAGCCTCTACCGGATCACACTCCCTTTGTTCTTCATTGCCCTCATCATCAGCTTCTTCTCCTTTCTAGGCAATGAGTACCTCGTTCCCCTGACCGATCAGAAAACCCGTTATCTTCTGTCCGTCAAGGTGAGGAAGGAACCGCCAACAAGTTTCTTCAAGAACTACAAGATCTGGTATCACAGCGACCATCGCATCTTCAATATTCAGCTTCTCGACCCGGAGAAAAAAGTATTAAAAGGGTTCACCCTTTATGAATTTGACAACCAGTTTCGATGCACTCAACGGGTGGATGCCCGTGAGGCAAAATGGGTGAACGGAAAATGGCGATTGTATCATGGAGCGATAAGAAATTTTGATGAAAGCGGTTCGATGCAAATGACCCCTTTTAATGAGATGGAATTTCTCATAAAGGAAAAATGGGAATCTTTCCAAAATATCGAACGGCCCTCAGAAGAGATGAGTTATACGATGCTCCAGAACTATATTCAAAAAATCCAGGCCTTGGGTTACGATGCGACCCGTTACCTGGTCGCTTTATATTCGAAACTCTCCTACCCCCTCCTGAACTTGATCATGGTTTTAATCGGTATCCCCTTTGCCCTGAAGACAGGCCGCTCAGGAGGAGTGGCTCTGAGCATCGGGATCAGTGTGATGATCGGTTTTGCTTATGGTGTGACCTTTTATGTCTTCATCTCCTTCGGAAAATCAGGGATCCTTTCCCCTTTCCTCGCCTCATGGATTCCCACAATGCTCTTCGGTCTGGCCGGGATCTTCACCTTGATGAGCGTCCGGCAATAATCCCAGATTTAAGATGGCAGATCGCAGATTGTAGATTGAAAAATGATAAATCTGAAATCTAAAATCGGAAATCTTAAATGGGAACATTAGGGATTGGTAAGGATGTTGAAATAGGCGTTGATCTCTCTGAAAGTGTCGGTAAGAAAGAGAATCCCAATGGCAATTAAAAATAACCCGCTCACAATGGTAATCATCCTCATATATCGTTTGATCCGATCAAAAGCAGAAAGGAATGTATTAAAAGCCAGGGAGGAGAAAAAAAACGGAACCGCCAGACCCATAGAATAAACGGCCAGCAGCCAGA
This sequence comes from Thermodesulfobacteriota bacterium, assembly GCA_040756085.1. Classification (GTDB taxonomy): domain Bacteria; phylum Desulfobacterota; class BSN033; order BSN033; family UBA1163; genus JBFMAE01. The sequence continues at coordinate 6,972 of JBFMAE010000334.1, forward strand.
TGCCTGTGGTAAAACTCTGCGATGCACTGGCATAGATAAGGATGGTTGAGAGAATCGGTCCGATACAGGGTGTCCATCCTGCCGCAAAGATAATCCCGACCATAAAAGAACCCACATAACCCAAAGGTTTTTTTCTCAATTCAAACCTCTTCTCCATTTGTAAAAAGGGAAGGGTTAGGATTCCGGTAAAATGAATTCCAAGGATGATGATCAACACCCCTCCTCCTTTCATAATCCAGTATTGATATCGGGCCAGTAACTGGCCCAAATAAGAGGCAGAGGCACCCATCAGGATAAAAACCGTTGAAAACCCGATGATGAATAGCAAAGAATGGGAGACGGTGGCCCACCTCAGTTTTGTTCTGCTTTCTTCATCAGTAAGTTCCTTGAAAGAAACCCCTGTGATGTAGGTGAGATAGGAGGGGATCAGTGGAAGGACGCAGGGCGAAACGAAGGAAAGCACCCCTGCTGAGAAGGCGATGAGCGTTGAAATCTCCTGTGCCTGGTTCATAGAGTTTCTCAAATATGATATTTTATCTAATTTATACCGCAATTCAAAGCGAAATGAAACAGATTTATCCGAGGGGAAGGAAATTTATTGAAGTGAAAAGAATTTGACAACCTGTTTCAGCAATGATAAATTTTATTATATGAAAGGTTTTTGGGTAAAGATTTAAATACCAAAGACTTACCCCTTTAACAAAACGGGCGTCCTTGCCCTAACCCTTAAACCAACGACTTTTATTTTCTATCTAATCACCGGAGGTGGCTCATGGCGATTTTAGAGATCAGCGTTGTTCCGATCGGTATAAAAGATACAAGCCTCAGTTCTTATGTGGCAGACTGTCTTACCGTTTTAAAAAAGGAGAAAGTCCGTTACGAACTGACAGCGATGGGGACAAATATTGAGGGCGATCTCAAAGACCTTATCCGGTTAGCCGTCAAAATGCACCAGGTCCCTTTTAAAAAAGGAGCTCCCAGGGTATTGACGACCCTGAAGATCGATGACAGGAGAGATAAAAAAGGCACCCTGTCTCAAAAAAAGAAATCGGTTCAACGTAAATTAAAAAGAAAGGGTTAAGAATTAAGAGTTATGAGTATTGAATTTTGAGTTAGGAATTAGGAAGTTTGAAGTGAAATGTGAAATGAGGTTGACTTTTCTATCAACCTCGCTATATTGAAAATAATCGTGTAATAGAAAGGAGGTTCTGATGAAGATCAAATGGTATGGTCATTCGGCATTTCTGATCACCTCCGATAAGGGGGTAAAGATCATTACCGATCCCTACGAATCCGGGGCCTATGGTGGCCAGCTTTCCTATGGAAAGATTAATGACCAGGCGGATATTGTTTTAACCAGCCATGATCATGCCGATCATAATGATACCAAAAGCCTCCCCGGCTCTCCTCAGGTCGTCAAAGGGAGTGGTTCCAAAACAGTAAAAGGAATCTCTTTCAAAGGCATCCCCACTTATCATGACCCCTCGAAAGGAAGGGAACGAGGTTCCAACATCATCTTCACCTTCTCGGTGGATGGAATGAAGGTCTGTCACCTGGGAGACCTTGGCCACGTCTTGAGTGAGAAAGAATTGACTGAGATCGGTCCGGTGGACCTCCTCCTCATTCCAGTGGGGGGGTACTTCACTATCGACCCCAAAGAGGCTACACGCGTGACAGAGCAGATCCAACCCAAAGTCATCATCCCTATGCATTTTAAGACGGAGAAGTGTGGATTTCCCATCGCACCTGTTGAAGACTTTCTGAAAGGAAAGCCAAAAACGAAGCGGCCCGGAGCCAGCGAGATGGTTCTTGATAAAACAACTCTTCCTCAGCAAATGGAGATTATGGTCTTAGAACACGCCCTCTAATGGGCTATGACGGGTACGTCACCCCCGAAGGAATTGTCCGAGTTCGTAATTCAGGGTTACGGTTACGAAGCCCGTTTCGTCTACTGTCAGAGGGTTACGTCAAGTTCTTAAGACGAACAACGTAACCGATCGACGATACGGGCCCTGAACCTAATATGGTACAGGGCGGGCATCGTTACCCTTACCGTGAGACGAAATTTTTTTATTTTCTGAACAAATGGCATGGAGAGATATCGCCTCAATCCGTTGCTCTCTCGCGAAGAGATCGCCTCCATCGTCAAAGGTCTGGCGGATCATATTTCTAAAGACTACACCGGGAGAGAACTGATCCTGGTCTGTATCCTGAAAGGCGCCTTTATGTTTCTCTCTGACCTGATCCGCCACCTCAAGGTTTCAGTTAAAGTCGACTTTGTCCGTCTGGCCAGTTATGGGACCGGGATGAAGACTTCCGGGTTGGTTGAGATCACCAAAGATATTGAAATCCCCATTGAGGGAAAGGATGTCCTCATCATTGAAGATATTGTCGATAGTGGTCGAACACTCCAGTTCTTGAAAGAACGACTGGCACTTTCAAACCCACGTTCTATAAAGATCTGTGCCCTTTTAGACAAGAAGGCTCGAAGGGAGGTGGAGATCGAAGCCGACTACTTAGGAAAAGAGGTCGATGATCTCTTTGTTGTAGGCTATGGGATTGACTTCAACGAAACCTATCGTAACCTTCCTGAAATTTATTATGTCACCTTCATTAATCAGCAAAAGTAGAAGGGGGTGGAGGCTTATCCTCTGCCTTATCCTCTTTCTTTCCATCCAGAGCCAAGTTTCAGCTCAACTCCAGCCCGAGGATAGTGTCCTCTTCAGAGAAGGAGAAGTTCTTCTTTCGAAGGGTGAAACAGAAAAGGCCCTCTGGCGCTTCAAGCGACTGATTACCGAGTTTCCGAAAAGTCCTCTTTATAATGAAGCCAAATTCAGAATGGGGATCTGTTATACCCAGCTTAACAGGCCTAAAGATGCCATTCGCATTTTGAACGAACTTTTCTCCACCTTCCTTTCTCCACACAGAATGGTCCAAGTCTTCACCCTATTGGGGGATAACCACATCGAATTAAAGGACCGGCTCGCCGCTCTCCAATGGTATGGGAAAGGACTTCTCGTTCCCGGTCAACCCAACGAGGAGCTGAAAAAGAAGGTGAGGTCGGTCATCGATACCTATGAGTCCGAAGAAGAATTAACCCAGATCGAATCTCTGTATCGAGGAGCTTATGGAGGAGGCTATGCAAAACTGAAATTGGCCCAGATGGCGAAGCGTCGGGGGAATGACCTTCTTACGAAAAAGATTCTGTTGGAATTAGAAAAAGAGTATCGAGAAGTGGACTATCTGTCCCAGGTGAAAGAACTCCTGAAATCGATCACTTTCTCTCCCAAAGCCAGATATACAGTGGGGGTCATCCTTCCCCTGAGCGGAATCCATCAACCCTTTGGAGAAAGGGTCTTGCAGGGAATTCATTTGGCCATGAAAGAACCAAATGCTCTGGAAAAGAGTCCTCTTGTCTCACTGATCATCCACGATTCGAAGGGAGATCCGTTGGTGGCTGAAAAAGCGGTTGAGGAACTGGTCACTAAAGAAAAGGTCATTGCGATCATCGGTCCCCTCCTCAGTATTACCGTAGATAGGGCAGCAAAGAAGGCCCAGCAATTAAAAGTCCCCCTCCTCACTCTCTCCCAGAAGGAACTTATCTTTTCTAAGTCTGACTTCATCTTTCAGAATTCCATCACCCCATCAGACCTGATCCAGACCCTGGTGGCCTATGCCATGAAAGAATTGGAACTTCGCACCTTCGCCGTTTTTTACCCGAACTCTCCCTACGGGCTCCATTTTAAAAACCTCTTCATCCAGGAAGTGACCCGTCGAGGTGGAAAAGTCTTGGGTGTGGTTGCCTATCAAGAGAACCAGACCGATTTTGGTCAAGAGATCAAAGGATTTTTCAGGATCGAGACCACTCAGAAGTATGACTTCCGGTGGAAAAATGAAGAGGAATTCAAGCCAGGTCTCTTTGTGGATGGCCTTTTCATTCCAGACACTCATGATCGTGTGGGAATGATCCTTTCCCAGATGGCTTTTTATGATATTAAAGGGTTGACCTTCCTGGGAACCAATGCATGCAACGGACCAGGACTTATTTCTATTGGCAGAAAATCAGCAGAAGGAACGATCTTTGTCGATGCATTTTTTAAAAGAAACCCTTCCCCGACGGTGGCCCATTTTCTTGAAGAATTTCGAAATACCTACCGGCGAGAGCCTGAGACCCTTGAGGCCCTCAGTTACGATGGAGCCAAGCTGTTGAGAGATATCCTGTTATCCAAAACAATCTCTTCTCCACTCCAGCTGAAAGACGAACTCTACCAGGTCCAACACTTTCAAGGAGTTTCTGGATTAAAAGGTTTTGGAGAAGATGGGAAAACGATCCGAACCCTCTCCATCCTGAAGGTGATTAAAGGGCAGGTCGAACAGGTTTCACCGTAACTTAAGGGTTCAAGGGATCCAGGGTTCAAGTGATAGATAGAGTGAAATATTAAAAAATTAGGAAACATCTAAAGTTTAATAAGAATTACATGCCTATCTGAAAAAACCTTGAACCCCTAACCCTTGAATCCTTGAACCCTTTTTTATGATGAAATCCCTCCATTCCTGGGAAGTCAATATCGATGAGGCGATTCAGATCCAGGAGAATCTAAGGAATCGAATCATTTTGAAGAAAACATTCTCAAAGTTGAGAACGATTGGCGGAGGAGATGTGTCCTATTCCAAAAATCGGAACCTCCTCTACGGAGCGATAGCCGTTCTTTCTTATCCGGAAATGAAGCCACTCGAAATTGCCACTGCTTTTGGAAAGATTCCCTTCCCTTATATCCCCGGCCTTTTCAGTTTTCGGGAAGGTCCTATTCTAATTAAAACCTTTCAGAAGTTAAAAGTAAAACCCGATGTGATGATCTTTGACGGTCAGGGGATTGCCCATCCAAGAGGGTTCGGCTTAGCCTGCCATCTGGGTCTATGGTTGGATCTTCCGTCGGTTGGTTGTGCTAAAACTCCTTTAATCGACGATTTCACCTCTCCAGGACTTTCAAAAGGAAGTTTTGAATGGATTAAGAGGGATGGGAAAGAGGTGGGTGCTGTTCTCAGAACCAGGATAAAGGTGAAGCCTCTCATCGTCTCTCCCGGTCACCGGATTGACCTTCCAACGAGCATCCAACTCATCCTCGCAACCTGCCGGGGATTCCGAATGCCCGAACCCTTAAGAAGAGCCCACCAAGCCTCCCGCCTCATGCGTGAGAAATCCTAAATTCGAACCACGAAATCCTAAACAAATCTGGATAACAAAATGTTAATTAAAGCTCCTGCCTACCGCAGGCAGGCAAATACCAAATCAAATCCACGTTCAAATGTCAAAAAGTTTTGGATTTTGGACTTTGACATTGATTTGACATTTAGATTTTGAAATTTGAAATTTTTTGATATTACCGATATCTCTCCAAATACCGTTCCAGGCGGTTCATCCCCTCTTCGATGTTCTCCATGGAATTGGCATAGGAGAACCGGAGATATCCCTCTGCGTTCGTCCCGAAATCTATTCCCGGTGCCACTCCCACCTTTGCCTCCTTCAGGATGTCGAAGGCCAGGCGGTAAGAATCCTGAGAAAATCGTTTCGCATTGGCTAAGATATAGAAAGCGCCAGTGGGTTCCACAGTGATTCCAAATCCCAAGTTTCTCAATCTCGGTATCAGAAAGCGACGACGGCGATCATAGGTCTCTCTCATCCTTTCAATATCTCTTCCGGCCTCTTTTAGACCGGTCAGAGCCCCCCACTGGGCAAAGGAGCTGGCAGAGATGAAAAGGTTCTGCTGGATTTTTTGCATGGGCCGTATAAATTCTTTCGGGGCAATCACATATCCCAGCCTCCAACCAGTCATCGCATAAAGTTTTGAAAACCCATTGATGACAAAGGCATGATCCGTGAACTCAAGAATCGAATGAACCTTTCCCTCATAGACAAGCCCATGATAGATCTCATCAGAAATGATAAATGGTGAAAATCTTGCAATCTTCGCCATCCTCTCTTCGCCCATCACATTTCCGGTGGGATTGGATGGGGAATTAATAATGATCCCCTTGACCCTTGGATTGAGTTTTGGCTCGATCATCTCGGGAAGATACTGGAAACCTTCTTCTTCCATCACTTCAACAAAAACAGGAGAACCTCCGACAAATCGAATGATGTTGGGATAACAGGGATAATAGGGGTTAGAGAGAATAATCTCATCACCGGGTTCCAGCAGGGCGGAGAAGAGCAAGAGCATGGCAGGAGAGGTTCCTGAGGCAACAAGGATCTGCTCTGAAGAAACCCTTACCCGATATCTTTTCCAGTAATCCTCAGCAATTGCTTCCCTCAATTCAATCAAACCGAGGCTGTGTGTATAGTGGGTCTTCCCCTCACAGATCGCACGATAACATGCCTCATTGACACATTCCGGGGTGTCGAAATCGGGCTCTCCCACCTCCATATGGATGACCCGATCCCCCATCCTCTCAAATTCTTGGGCCTTCTCCAGAACATCCATCACAATGAATGGAGGAATCTCTTGCGCTTTTTTTGAAATCATCCCTCACTCCCTGTCTGTTGCTTGTAGTCAGTGGTCAGTAGTCTATTGTCCATAATTAAATAGATATAATAGATAATCAAGCAATGGACTACTGACGACGGACTATTGACACGATGACCCGATCCCCTTTTTTGACTCTCAGCATCTTTTGAGCATTGCCTTCTCTGATGGATATCTCCAAAAAACCTGTGCTTCCGAAGAGAGCCATAAGCTCTCTCTTCTGTCCAGCCCAGTACCCTTTTTTCAGACCATGAATTGTTCTCTTACCAACCTTTATCATAAAGGGATAATCCTTTGCAAAACGAAATAGTTCTTCCTGGTTGATATTGCTGATGAGATTTCCAAAGTCATCGATGTGGAGAACTTCTCCCTTCAACACCCCGGCCTTTTCCCTGGGTTTTCGAAAACTCAGCTTTTTCCAGGAATCGACGACATTCCCGAAGGCTTTGGGCTTGACACCCAATGAGAGATGAGCGGCCACCGGTGCGAAGATATCTCTTCCATGAAAAGTATTGCTGATACGAGGGGAAAAATATTTTGTGTTGGAGAGAAGCACAACCTGTTTCACCTTCTCTCTTTGTGCTGCGAGGCTGAAGAGGCCATTGTCAGGACCAACGAAAAAATAGTTTGTGGTCACAAAAAGGATGGGCCTTCTCGAACTTCCTACTCCTGGATCAACCACAGAAAGATGGATTGTCCCTTTTGGAAAAGTTTTATATGCGCAGGCCAGGATAAAAGCCCCTTCCTCTATATGATATGGACTTACCTCGTGGGTGATGTCGATCAGTGCGCACCGGGGGTTGATACTCAAGATAACCCCTTTCATCGAGGCCACATAATAGTCCTTTGTTCCGAAATCGGTGAGCAGGGTGATGATAGGGTTTTTCATCGGTTCATCTTGTAGGGAACGGTTTAAAACCGTTCCCTACGGAAGATCGGAGATTTGAACATTTTTTCTAAATTCTTGTGAAAAGGCTTTCGCAGGATCCCCTTCTCCGTGATGATGCCCTCAATCAAGGAATGGGGTGTGACATCAAAGGCGGGATTGAAAACTTGTATTCCTTTCGGAGTGATCCGGTATCCTCCAACGTGAGTCACTTCCTCCGGTGCCCTTTCTTCAATCGGGATATCCAGACCAGAAGCTAAAGTCAGGTCCAGTGTAGAGGTTGGCGCGGCCACATAAAAGGGAATGTTGTGCCATCTCGAAAGAACTGCAAGGTTATAGGTTCCGATCTTGTTGGCGGCATCTCCATTCCGGGCTATCCGGTCTGCACCCACCAGGACAAGGTTGATCTTCCCTTGCTTCATCAACCACCCTGCCATATTATCGGTTAAAACCGTAACAGGGATCTTCTCCTGAGCTAACTCCCAGGCGGTCAACCTTGCTCCCTGAAGCAAGGGCCTCGTCTCATCGACAAATACGCGAAACCTCTTGCCTTCGGCCCAGGCGGCAAGGATCACCCCTAATGCTGTCCCGTAGCCAGCCGTGGCCAAAGCACCTGCATTACAGTGGGTCAGCACACCATCCTGATTCCTGATAAGGGCCTTCCCGTTCTCTCCGATTTTTCGGTTGACTTTCAAATCTTCTTCATAAATCCAGCAGGCCTCCCTTTCCAGTCTCGCCTTCGTCTCCTCGACACCACAGGAATGGACCTCATCCAATATTCTCTCCATTCGATTCACAGCCCAGAAGAGGTTGACCGCAGTTGGTCTCGTCTGCCTCATCTCATGACAAACCTTCTCAACAGCCTTGACAAAGGCTCCGGGCTGAATGAACTTGGCCTTCTTTGCAGCGAGAGCAATTCCCATAGCGGCAGCCACTCCGATCGCTGGCGCACCTCGGATGGCCATGGTGCGAATGGCTTGCGCCACAGAAGAAGCATCCCGGCAATCCAAATACCGGATCTCCTGAGGAAGTCTCCTCTGGTCGAGGATCCTAATATGATCTCCTTTCCATTCGATGGTCTTGAATTCCATAAGAACTATTTAGAATCTGAGATTGGTTCGTCTGACTTCGTCAGCCTCGCAATGACCGGTGGGGGTTGTCATTGCGAGCGAAGCGCGGCAATCTCTCCGCGGGTGTCATTGCGAGGGCGTAGCCCGTGGCAATCTCATAACTCCCCGTATAAATCATTCCAACCTCTATTCATGCCATTAATCAAATCAATTTTCTTGTTTCTTGACCCTCCCTTGATCTTCTTTCCTCTTAGGATAGCATTTTCGGGATCTTCGAAAATTTCATAATAGACTAGTTTTGAAACATTATATTTCTTCGTAAATCCTTCAACAAATTTTTCCTTGTGTTCGTATACCCTTCTTTTTAAATCATTGGTTATGCCGGTATAGAGGACTCTATTATTTTTGTTGGTCATTATATAGACGTAGTATTGTTGACCCATCACCAAACCTCTGAGATTGCTTCGTCACTCCATTCCTCGCAATGACCGGTCAGAGACGTCCTTTCAACTTCTCCCTCAGCAATGCATTCACCAATTTTGGATTGGCCCTTCCTTTGGTCTGCTTCATCACCTCGCCCACGAAGAACCCGAAGAGTTTCTCCTTTCCCTTCCGATAATCCTCCATCTGTTTTGGATTTGCCTTCATCACCCTTTTGATGGCTTTCTCAATCTCACCCTCATCCAGGATCTGGACCCATCCCTTTTCCTGAACGATTTTCCCTGGCCGCACACCGGTTCGATACATCTCTTCAAAAACATCCTTGGCAATCTTTCCGCTGATCGTTCCCGCCTTGACCATGGATAGCATCTCCGCCAGATGAGAAGGAGTTAAAAGGGACTGATCGATCTCCTTTTCATCCCGTTTCAACTCCCGGAGAAGATCTCCCATCATCCAGTTGCTCACAGTCTTGGGCTCAGGAAAGAGCCGCACGCATTCCTCATAATAATGAGCCATCGCCTTCGTAGAGGTGAGGATCTCCGCATCATATTCCGGGATCCCATAATCCTTCACAAATCTTCCCTTCTTCTGATCAGGGAGTTCAGGAAGGCTCTTCCGTATCTCTTCGATCCATTCCTCTTCGACTCTCAGGGGGACAAGGTCCGGGTCCGGAAAATAACGATAATCATGTGCCTCTTCTTTTCCTCTCATCGAAACCGTCATCCCTTGATTCACATCCCAGAGCCGTGTCTCCTGAACCACTTCCTCACCCTCCTCCAGCATCGCTATTTGACGCTTGATCTCGTATTCGAGTGCCTTCTCCACATGCCGGAAAGAGTTCATGTTCTTCAACTCTGTTCGCGTACCAAATTCCTTCTGACCTTTCGGCCGAACCGAGACATTGGCATCGCATCGGAAACTCCCCTCTTCCATATTTCCTGTTGAGATCTCCAGATATTGAAGGATGGCCCGAAGCCTTCTTAGATAATCCCCTGCCTCCTGCGGAGATCGGATATCCGGCCCGCTCACAATTTCAACCAGAGGAACGCCCGTCCGGTTGAAATCGACATAACTAAACGAAGCGGTCTCTGGTGTCTCGCCATGCTTCAGTTTTCCAGCATCCTCCTCCATATGAATCCGGATGATCTCGATCCTCTTCTTCTGACCATTGACAAGGATTTCGATAAAACCCTCTTCAGCCAGAGGATACTCGTACATGGAGATCTGGTACCCTTTGGGTAGGTCAGGATAAAAATAGTTCTTCCGTGCGAAAAGGCTGTACGGGGCGATCCGGCAGGAAGTGGCCAGCCCCAGTTTGATAGCAAATTCGACAGCCTTCCGGTTGATCACCGGAAGGGAACCGGGTTGTCCGGTGCAGATAGGGCAGATCAAGGTATTGGGTTCTTCCCCGAAAGCGGTGGAACAACCACAGAATATCTTCGATTGAGTGAGAAGTTGAGCATGTACTTCCAGACCGATGACGGGTTCGTATTCCACAGCATTCTCCTATCTGTATTGAGATATTTGAATTTAAAAATATAATAAAGACCCTTTTATGTCAAACCTTGATTTTTTGTATCAATTTAGTTCTTTGAAAGAAAAGGTTAAACACAAAATTATACAACAAGTCATTCCTGCGCTTGCCTGCGGTAGGCAGGCGGGAATGACAAGATAGGGAAGCTTTTTCAAAGAGCTAAAGTATTACCATAATTCAAAAAGTTGATATTTTCAAAAATGCTCTGGGATGCCGATAAATAGGTCCTGAAATGATGGGGCAAAAAATTTTATGACATTTGAGCGCACAATTTTATTGCTAAGGGACTAAAAGAGACCACTTCTTTAAACCCATCTTGAAAGTCCATAAAGACCGGGGAGAAGAGTCCATTCTCCAGTCGCACTCTTTTTTGATATTGAACCATATCAAGGCTTTAATTTTCGGAAATCTGAATGTCAAAGCATTAAACGCCTCTTCAATCCATTGGTCTTTATCCCCTCCCTCTTCTGCACAACCTATCTCTGCTATCATGATGGGTTTCTCAGAAGAGAGTTGAGCTAAGTTCTTATATCCTTCTTCAAAAATCTCTCTGAAACTTTTCCATCTGGACCATTGCTGACTCTTCCCCCAGTTATAACCATCCAAAGCTAACCAGTCAACTTCTCCTTCTCCTGGATAATAACGCCCCATTTCATTACCGGGTTCATCTGGAACGGAATGAACATACGGGCTCCAGACCCAGATTAATCTTTCATTTCCAGCCTTTTTAAAAATTGACCGGAGATAACACCACGTCTCGATATACTGTTTAGGATCATTTCCATTGACTCTTCCACACCAGGGATACCAATTTCCATTCATTTCATGCATGGGACGAAAGAAGATAGGGGTTGAAATCTCCTTAAGATCATTGGCCCAATTCCAGAGGTAGTCATCATAATTTCCATTCAATATTGAGGATAGAGAAAAATCAGACTGTTCTTCAGGTCGGATGCCTTCTGGCAGATCATGAGGCAAGTGCCATGGCTCCCATGTAATCATTGGAATAAATCCACCCTTCAAGACTCGCTGAATTCCTAAAAGATCAGCCCTCTTTCTTTCAGATCCCCAGGCCACATAGAAAGAGAGGATCTGAATCCTCCTTTTTAACAGGTGTGTGTAGCTGTTCCCTTTCAAAGGGGCTGAAAAAAGATCGTCCGGCAGGTAAAGACCCAGCCACGGTTCCATAAATTTATCTTCCAAGTAGACTCTCCACCTCTTTGGTCGAAACCTTAGTAATCCAGTAGTGCCTTCTGGGAATAAACCTCTTGTTAATCTCTTCTCTGGCCTTTAGCGCTTCACCCTCATTTCGGAAAAATCCGACACGGACTCGAATCCATTCCACCTCTTTCACCCTGGCTCGAATGCTGTAAGCCGGGAATCCCGCTGCCAACAGCCGTTGTTTATAGAACATAGCCTGCTCTTCCGTCATCACTGAAACCACATGCACAACCCAATACTCCCTATTCTCTATTTCTCCTCTTTCCTCCATAAAGGAAGGTTCAAAAGAGGGTGTCTCGGATTTTTCCGAAATCCCTTTCAGATTGGATTCAGAAGCTTCGGGGGATGCAGGGGCTTCCTTAGGCATCGTGGAAACGGGTTTTTCAATACGGAATGCCGATAGAATCTTGAGCCGAAAACTTTGCAAGGTTTGGTCGACTATGGACATATCCGCCATCGCAAAAAATAGCATGATGAGGATACATAGAATCACGGTAAAGAGCAATTCTTTTATTCGAGAGAAGAAAGAGAGAGCTATTCTTCCCTTTTGGGCTTTTTCTGTAAGCCATTTATGTTTTTTGACAGCCGCCAGGCAGATCCCACTCATGGTCCAAATAGACCACATACTCCAGATAAAATTTAAGAGATAAAATTCCCATTTTTGGACCCCCACCACAAAGGCATAAGTCACTGAAAAAAGTAAAAGGAAAATGATTCCATTCTGGGGAAGGATGGCAATCCATGGATTCCTCTTTTTTATCTTAAATACCGGTTTTACAGTCACTTGATAGGAGGGTTTTTTCTTTCTGTAACGGAGAGCTATCCAAGTGGCATGGATGAAGGGAGGAAAGAGGCCAGTCCATATTTGGAATGCCCGCATATAAGGGGTAGGGTAATTGAGTATTCCATAGGCGATTGACATGGCGACGAAATAAGGAAAACGTTGAATCACATAACTTCGAACGGGGGCATCCAGGACAAAATTATTTGTCAGAAGGGCCCAGATCGGTGTGAAAAAGAACAGGGGCATCACGAACGCAGCTACCAGGTAAACATAACCTAAATGGAAATATTGCAGTTTCTGTTTGAATGTCAGTCCCTTTCGACGAAAAGGGTTATCCCAGAATAGGATCCGTAAAGAATCAGCTGCCCACTGTCTCCGTTGACGGTATACCCCATAGATGTCAGCAGGGGCTGAACCTTTGGTCAGCGGGTAATTGTAATAGATTGAACGCCATCCGCGGCCATGCAAGAGCATGGAGGTATGGACATCTTCTACTAAATTCCAGGTGCTAAACCCTCCGATCTCCTCTAAAGCTTTCCTCCTATAGATCACTCCTGAGCCGCAGGAAAATGCTGCATTATCGGTATCTTTTCCTGTTTGCATGACATTATAAAAAATGCGATCCCTATTACCAAAAGGATCTCCAACTGGGACCTCGAAATCTTGCTTCGTTTGGACAAATCCGATCAATGGAAACTTGAAATACCCGATGAGGATGTTCACGATCTGGGGTTGAGGGGCATGGTCTGCATCTAAGGTAAGAATGAGGTCTCCGGATGTCTGATGTAACGCATAGTTCAGATTACCAGCCTTTGCATGGCTGTGATCTTCTCGGGCAAAATAACCACACCCATATCTCTCAGCCACTCTTTTATATTCCGGATTACCATAGTCATCGAGGATATATATCTTCTTATATGGATAATCAATCTTCATAGCTGCCTTGACCGTTTCCATTAACAACAAAATTGACTCTCCCGCGACGGTAATAAAGATATCCACGGAGAAAGGCTTTTCCAAATCAACCCCTTTTGGGGAATGGAATCTGAGAAACCAGGCATTGAATGCGAAAAAAGAGAATAGGAACAAACAGATGACTTCCGCAAGGAAAAAGATGAAAGAATAATACGTTACATCCCAATTAATATGGCGTGCATGCCAGAGAAGATAGAAGATTCCGAGAACAATTGTAATGAATGTGAAGAATTGTCCGGCTAATCTTCTCTTACGATCCTCTTTTTCCAAGTAGCGGAAATAGTCCCGTGTTCCTAAGACATCAGCCCACCATCTTTTGATCACCTGGTAGATTCTCTGTGCCAAGATTTTTAATCACTCCATTACAGATCGTTATGGATAGTCTGAATCTGCTTTAATTACTTCCTCCTCTGAATATCGATCAGGTAGAAAATTGTTCTCAAATTCCCCGACCCCCTTTTCTAAAGTGAGGGTTGGGGAATTACATAAATGGCTAAACGAATAATTCAAAAATTGAATCTATTTTTTTAAAATCTTCACTGACCGGACTAGATGAATAATTCTAAAAAAGATATCTTTTTTATTTATCAAAATAAATTCTTTTGTCAATTAAAAACGAATTTGTGAAAATTATTATTTCATAATTTGTTCCTATTTCTATATTCACATATTGACAAGCCCTTGTGTATTTATTAACTTAACTGAAGAAGTTAAAATGTTTCCGAATATCCCAATCCCTTCTTCATATGCTTTGATCAAGAAAGGGAAGGTTTACCTTCTTATCAAAAATGAATTTAAAGACCTCCTTGTCAGGGAAGGTATTGAGGATTTAGAAGGCTATCTTTCAAGAAACCGCCCATCCACCCAGTATATGAACGGTCGAATCCTTCACCCTTCTATCCCCATGAAAGATGGGAAGAGGATGGTCCTACGGCAATATGCACATGGTGGGTTGCTCCGGAGCTTAAACAGGAACCTTTATCTGTTCGGTTCCAGATCATTCAGAGAACTGGTCTTGACAGAAGAGATTCGATCCCGGGGTATCCCCACCGTCCATCCCATCGGTGCCATCCATCGTCTTGTCTTCCCGCCCTTCTACCAAGCCTATTTTCTTTCACTGGAAGTCCCTCGTGCCATGAATTTGATTCAATATCTTCAGGAGACTGGATCCCAACCGCTCTCTGAAAATCTCTTTCATAAGAGGAAAATTATTCGATCTGCTGGCTCCCTCCTTCGACAATTCCACCGGGCAGGATTCTTTCATGGAGATCTTCAGCTCAAGAACTTCCTGGTAGCGGATGATCAACTTTTCCTTATCGATTTCGACCGCTCTTATCGAAAACAGGCCCTAACCCTCAGAGAGAGAATGAAAAACCTCCTCCGGCTCAACCGCTCGGTTGAAAAATGGAACCACCTCGGACTCCCGATCAGTCGGACAGACCGCTGGCGTTTCTTTTTGGCTTATGCAGGAGATGATCTAAAGATTCGAGAAGCGATGCGAAAAGCTCTGCGAACCTATCCAATTCGCCTTCTCCTTTACCGATGGGGTTGGGCCTTTGAAAAAATTCTCGGGTCCTATGGTTCGAGGGGTCAAGCGGAATGATTAAGACTTTAGGTCATTGGGTCTTTGAGTCATTGAGTTTTAAAGACACTAAAACGCCTTGCCGTGGACGGTATAAAGACTTTTTCTTCCCTCACCCTATGCCTGAGAAAGGAGAAGCTCTTCGATGAATCTCCCTAAATATTCCTCTCTGTTTTTTTTGGGGCTTTTCTGTTTCAGAAGATTCGATCTTTGCATCGATTTTCTCTTTTATCCATTCCAAGATATTTCTCAAAATCTCTAAAAAACGGACCTCAAAACGGGTGATATCTTCACTTTCAATACGCTCATTGAGCGATTTCAGCCATTCATCCAACTTTTCTTGTAATTTTTTTAGGATTAAAAGAAAGTGAGGATCTGTCTCTCCCCGTTTCTCTTCCTTCTCATTCTGAACGAATACAATCCGGGGTTGTTCTCCCTTCTCTTTTTTGGTTATTACTCTTTTGAAAGGATTGAAGGGGCTATATATGAATAGCCATACAATGAACAAAATGAGTGATAATATAACACCCACCCATTTTTTCATAAATTATCCTAACCCCCGAATTGAAAATCAAAATGGTGGGCGATGCGGGAGTTGAACCCACGGCCTTTGGTTCCGGAGACCAACGCTCTATCCAACTGAGCTAATCGCCCCCAAAAAGCCCTTAGGGAATAGTGGAATGTTGGAATATTGGTCTATAGAATTAAAATAGGGTTTTAACTCATCATTCCACTATTCCATCAACCCATGATTCCGATTTCTATTTAAAAAAATTACCACAATTTGGCCGAAACTGTCAATCCTTTCTGACTGGAGTTTCCTGAGTTTTTGATATCAATTTTTTCTAATCTATTGAAACTGTTTGGTTAATTAAGAATTCACATGTTGGAAGGAAATTTTTTGCCAAGGCTAAAGATTCCTGAGTAAAATATCTGC
>JBFMAE010000335.1:0-3307 GCA_040756085.1 Thermodesulfobacteriota bacterium
AGTCCAGTACGGCCCACCGTGGGAAATAACCAAATTCCAAGCACCAATAACCAAATAAATTTCAATAACCAATATCAAATTTTAAATTCGTTGGTTTTTGTTTGGTTCATTTGAATTTGGTCATTGGTGATTATTTGGATATTGGAATTTGGTGATTGGAATTTCATATAGAGAGTCCCCATCGTCTAGTCAGGCCAAGGACATCGGCCTTTCACGCCGGCAACAGGGGTTCAAATCCCCTTGGGGACGCCAAATTTTATTATGTGGTGGAAGTATAAAAGAATTTTTTCTGACCGAATCACTCTGACCAAATGGTAACGTCATCCCGATCCCAATGGAAATGGATTTTATTCTTCTGCCTTTTGACAGGATTTGTTTTTTTTCTCATCTATCATTACAATTCACAACTTTGGATTCAGGCCGTTAAACTTTATAATCTCCTTCATGATCCCAACCAGTTAAAAAGGCTTATCTCATCCTTCGGACCGTATGCCCCCCTGGCCTATATCCTACTCCAAATTATTCAAGTGATTGTTGCCCCTATACCTGGGGGAGCGATTGAGTTTTTGGGAGGTTACCTGTTCGGAGCAAAGGGCGGTTTTTTCTATTCCATGATCGGCCTTCTATTTGGCTCATGGTTAGCCTTCAGTTTAGCGAGGATTTTTGAAAAATTGGCTGTGGAAAAGTTTGTTTCGCCACAGACGACAAGAAAATTTGATTATCTGATCGGGCACGAAGGTGTTATCTTAAGTTTTCTTCTGTTTTTAATACCCGGTTTTCCGAAGGATGCCCTGTGCTACCTCCTGGGGCTGACACCGATGCATCTGGGTATTTTTCTGGTCATCTCCACCATCGGAAGGATACCTGGGACATTGATGGCCTGCCTTCAAGGTGCAAAGGCCTTCGACCACCAATACAAAACTTTTTTGATTCTGCTGGGGGTCTCCGCTCTGGTGATCCTGGTCTTCTATATCTATCATGAGGAAATTCATCAGTTGATAAAAAGATTGAAGGCACACAAAGGATAGGAGGGCTGGAGAATAAAAATGGCACCGGTAGTGAAAGAGGACAGGGGAGGAAAGTGGTCTTCCGATCTCGTGTTGGACCTCTATTCGAACCTACTTATGGAGATCTGGGAGGTCGTGTCGGCATTGATCGGAGAAGCGATTTTAGAACTTCTTTTTACCTTGGCCATTCGTAAACTCGGAGAGAAGTATCGCTTCTTGCTGACTCTGAAAATATCTGAAGAGGGCATTTCACTGGCCGGAGTAAGGGAGGATTGTCGAAACCTCCCTCCCATCGAAATCCATCGGGGATTTCAAAGCCTGATCAATCATCTTTCCCAACTTTTTTCGGCCCTGGCAGAAGGGGTGATCAATAAGGAGCTTTTTCCAAAGGTCTTTCCGAAGGTCAGGGAGGCTGAACGAATCATCTCTCAGAAATAGAGGACGCTGGTGAGATTGATTTTTAAAAATCTGAATGTTCTCCGATCAACGATCAACGCTATCAGTATGAGTTTTGAGATCAAGGAGATCGTTGAGTCGGCGGGAGCCAATCTTCCCAATTTATTTGACTTCTCCTCCTTCGGGGTGCTCTGGAAAGTAGATTCTCTCCTCTATATTATCCAAGAGGAATCCTGCCCACCTTCCTTCACCCAGGAGGTGGCGAAGAATATGCTCAGGGTATTTTCGATATTGGGAGAGGAGCCCACCGATATCGGACAAGTGACTCTCCAAGTGGAGAAAAGGAGGGTGAGACCCAAACAAATGATGATGGATCAGAAGGCCATGCTGAAATCCCACCTCACGTTACCACTGGCCGTGGAGGGTGAGATCATCGGCTGCATTTCACTGAACAGCGACCAACCCAATGCCTTCGATGCCCAGGATCTTCAATTCTTTTCTGTCATCGGATACCAGATCGCATCGACCTTAACACATTTTCAGAGATTTAGTACCATCAAGAATATCGCCATTTACGATACCCTGACCAACCTCTATAATCGAAGATATTTTGAGGAAAGGCTCGGAGGTGAAGCCCAAAAGTCGTTTTATAGCGGCTCCCCCCTTTCCCTGGTGATGGTGGATATTGACCATTTTAAGAAGGTGAACGATACGTTCGGGCATACCGAGGGTGACAAAGTCCTTTGCGAAATTGCTGCCTTATTAAAAACTTCAGTTCGGAAGAAAGATACCGTGGCCCGTTACGGGGGTGAAGAGTTCATTCTGATATTGCCAGAGGCTGGTTTGGAAGAATCTTCCATGATTGCAGAGCGCATTCGGCGATTGGCCGAAAACACCCGTTTCGAAGTCGGACAGGCCCAGATCAATTTAACGGTTAGCTTAGGCATCGCAAGTTTTCCAAGCCATCGGGCGAGGTCGAAAGAGGAACTAATAAAGATGGCGGACCAGGCGCTCTATGATGCAAAAAGAGGGGGCCGTAACCGCGTGTGCGTCTTCAATTTCGGGCAAGATTCAACAGGATAAACAACTATTGGTAAAGATCGCCATCTATCTCACCAGGGGAGGCATGGCGGAGCGTGAGGGGGCAAGTCACCCATCAAGGAGGTCAGGAGATGAAGCATTTCAAAAGAATTTTTTTCTTCACTTTAGTTGCCTTGTTGCTTATATTGGAGGCCAATACGCTGGTTGCTCAGGGACCTTATTCCACCCTCACCGGTACGGTGATAGGCGTCCGTGCGAGGATGTGGTTAGATGTTCAGAGTGAACAGGATAAGGCCGTTGTCAATTTTAGAATTGGACGCAGAACGGTTTACAATCCTCCTCATTCATACCCTTATTTACTGGGCAAGAAGGTAAAAGTAGAATATCTGGTTCAACGTGGGGTCCCTGTAGCATATACGGTGACTGTCCTGGATGAAAAAAGATAGGGGTTCATTTTGTTCGAAGAAGATTAATAGAGGATTTCCTTAAGGAATTGAGGCGACAGGGCAGATGATAAAAAGGCACACCTTTTAGGTGTGCTTTTTTACGTTTACTTTCCAAAGCTTTCCGCCTTTTGTAATCTTTGTTTTGTCGTCAATAGACAAGGTCAGGTTGATCGCCGATTTTCCTAACCCCGTTCACTTTCGGGAAGGGAGACCTCCCTGGAGGTCCTTTTCCGCTCGATGATTTTAACTAAAATGACTCCGATCTCGAATAAGAAATAGAGCGGACCTCCCATCAAGGCCATGTTGAAAACATCCGGAGTCGGGGTTAGGACTGCGGACAGGGCAGCGACGAGCAGGATCGCATGCCTGCGGTTTCGAGTCAAAAATGCTGCTCGGACGACTTTAATGTAGCTCAAC
>JBFMAE010000336.1:0-4574 GCA_040756085.1 Thermodesulfobacteriota bacterium
TGATGAAATCTTCCAGATCATCTTCAGAGAGCGGGAGGATTGAAGCTGCGGGTTTTCCTCTATAAGTGATAATTAATGGGTTACCCTTCATTACCTCCCGTAGAAGCTCGTTTGTCTTATTTTTTAATTCCACGGTGTTGGCTACTCTCATAAAAAAATAACCTCCTAAGAAGCTATTATAATAGCCTTTTATATTATGTCAAGTTTTTCGAAACAAATCTGAAATTCTGCCATAAGGAAATTGGAGAGGAGACATTGGTAGGGCTTGTATATTTTGGGAAGGTGTGAAGGGGAGAGAGAAGACCAGAAGGATGGGGGACCTTTGGAATTTAAAGAATTATTGGGGACGTTGGTTCAAATGCAACTTAAGTATCCTCTTATTATCTAATTATAATCCCTCAATTCAAGAAGCTCACTGCAGGCAGTATACCGATTGATCAAGGAAGTCGTGACTCCCGAAAATCGTGCAACGTTTGCTCGTTGATATATCGTCCCCGAGGCATCGAGTCTCGCTTGTCTTGGAATATGCCCGTATCCTACTCCTATACTCTGCCAAAATCAAGTTGTATTTGAACCAACGTCCCTAATTCTTCTAGGAAGATGGCCTCGATATACTCCTTTTTTGATCGTGGACTCATAATCAGCTCTCCTTTTGGGGCCGGTTATTTGGTAACACCAATTATGAGTCAGCGATCCCTTTTTAATCAGCCTCCCAGTAACATTTTTTATGAGGCAATTCGCCAGTCACGAATTATCTTGACAGGGATGCAAGAAAAATAGATAATGCAAAACAGCCCATAACTAACTAATATCACAAGAAAAAGCAGAATATGTTACGCATAGCAGGAAGTACTAAATGATGGGTTATTGAAAAAATATATGATAGGTTGTGCGAAATTAAACTCGGATGGTGCGCTCGCCCTTGGCGATGCGTCTTCTTTCTTCTTCTCGGATTTCGCGCCTTAATAATTTTCCAACCTTGGACTTGGGAAGCATGTCTCTAAATTCAATATAACTTGGGATCTTATAAGGAGCTAAACGATCCCGACACCACTTCATCAATTCTGTTCCGCCCACACCTCTTGCATCCTGTTTCAGGACGACCATGGCCTTAATCCGTTCTCCTACTTTTTGATCAGGAACCCCTACGACACAGGCCCCTACGACAGCAGGATGATCTTGCAAGATCGCTTCGATCTCAGAACAGGAGATTCGGTATCCTTTATATTTGATGACGTCTGCACTCCGATCCATATAATAGAGTTGGCCGTCATGATCCATCCGGACAAAATCCTTCATCCGGTACCAGATTTTGCCGTCAATCTCTACATAGGAAACCGCTGTCTCTTCGGGTTTATTCCAGTAACCTTTGGGGATATATTCGGAGGTAACCAGTAACTCACCGGGTGCGTCAGCAGGGACCGTTTCAAGATTCTCTGGATTTACTATCCTGACCTCCCTCGAGGGTAATGGAAAACCCAGGCTCCCGGGTATGGGTTCCTTGTCTAAAGGGCTCATTGCGACAAAACCGACTTCTGTCGAGCCGAACACTTGATAGATCGGGACACCGAACTGTTTCTTCCAACGATTAAAAACCTCGAGGGGAAGAACATCCCCTCCACTCCAGCAGTACTTCAGTGAAGATAAGTCATAAAAGCCTACTCGATCATTTTCTAAAATCATACGGTAAAGGGTAGGGGCGCCAAGAAAGAGGGTCCCTTTATCTCTTTGGATGGCTTCCAAAATTGCATCAACCTGTGGGATGGGCATTAAAACTGCAGTATTACCCTTAGTTAGAACCATTCCCAGAATGACCCCCTGTGCCATTTGATGAAAAAGGGGATTGACCATGATGAAGACTTCTTTACCTTCTGAAATCCATCCTTTGCCAACAGCATGAATCTCCTGGACGAAGGAGACCATCCCTGTATGAGTTGAAGGACACCCCTTAGGAAAACCTGTCGTTCCACCTGTGTATAGGATATAGCAAAGGTGATCCCTCGGATTGATGTCCACTTTGGGAGGGTTTGGGGGATATTGATGGATTAAGTTTCTAAAAAAGTATAAGGTTTTTTCTCGTTTCACCACACCATCCGGGACTTTGTCAAATAAGGCACCCACGACGCGCTTGTACCATGGGAGTAGATCCACATAATTTGTGACAATAGCCCTCTTCAAACAGGTCTCCGGGAAAACCTCTTTGATATATCGGAAGTTTGTGTCCTGGCATAAGACCGTCTCAGCTCCGGAATCATTGATGAGATATTTAATCTCATAAGGGGTGTAAATGGGTGAGACCGGTACGGGGATAGCTCCGATCTGTTGAGCCCCAAAATATCCGATAAGAAACTGAGGACAGTTCGGAATATAAATCATCACCTTATCATTATTCCTAACTCCCAAATCATAAAGAGCTGTGGCAAAACGATCGATTAATTCTTTCAATCTCTTGTAAGTAAATTTCTCCCCAATATAAATAATCGCCGTATGATTAGGATATTTCTCACAGGCTCGCTCAAATCCTTTGATCAAGAGTTCATCGTAGAGTCCCATAGCTTCTTTCTTTTGAAGGAGCATTTTGTTGAGGGGTTAGGGCAGTGGGGCCATTTTTGTTGTTAGGTTATGGCAGGTTATTTCGATCCTCAGCCTTAACCATTTTGTCGTAACCTAAATGGGCTTCTTAACTGAAGGCTTAACCTATTGTTTATTTCTTCTCTTTCGTTGTTTTTCTTCGCTCCTCGTCCCTGATTTCGCGTCTCAGGAGTTTTCCGACTTTCGATTTAGGAAGCATATCTCTGAATTCGATATATTGCGGGATTTTATAGGGAGCAAGCCTCTCACGACACCATCGGGTCAATTCAGAGGCATCGACACCTCTTGCGTCCTCCTTGAGGACAACGATGGCTTTGATCCGCTCCCCTACTTTGGGGTCAGGAACACCCACCACACAAGCACCAATTATTGTGGGGTGGTCTTGCAACACCGCTTCAATCTCAGAGGCAGAAACTCGATAAGCTTTGTATTTGATAATATCTGCTGATCTTTCGATATAGTAGATCTCTCCCTTTTCACCCTGTCGGACATAATCTCCCATTCGATAGTATATCTTCCCATCGATTTCGACATAAGATCGGCTGGTCTCCTCGGGCTTATTCCAATAATGTTTTACTGTATAGTCAGAAGTGACTAATAATTCTCCTGTCTCACCCGTTGGCACTGGCTCCAATGTATCTGGATCAACAACTTTGCATTGCCTGGATTTTAATGGTAACCCAATTGACATAAGCTCAGGATCTTTATTTAATCTGGAGTAGGTGACATGCCCTGCTTCGGTTGAGCCATAGACCTGGTAGATAGAGAGACCAAAAAGTTCTTTCCACCGCTTAAAGACTTCTATGGGAAGAACATCCCCTCCACAATAGCAATATTTCAGGGAGCTCAAGTCGTAATGATCTAAACGATCGTTTTCCAAAATCATTCGATATAGAGTAGGGACGCCCAAGAACCACCTCACTTTATATTTTTGTATCGCCTGCAAAATGGCATCGACCTGGGGAACGGGCATGATGATCGTCGTATTACCATAATTCAGACCAATAGCCACAAACAGACCGAGAGCCATGATGTGAAAAAGAGGATTGATAGCAATATAAATGTCGCTTCCCTCCCTGAGATATCCTCCTGCCACATCTTCCGTAATGTCATTCACATAGGAGGTCATGCCAATGTGATTGCCTGAGACTCCTTTTGGGAAACCTGTTGTCCCACCGGTATAGAGGATGTAGGCAAGATCCTTCTGAGGATCAATTTGAACATCAATTTTCTGGGGCGGATTTTTTAGCAGGTCTTTAAAGGAATATACATTTTTATCCTTGTCAACGGTTCCGTGAGGAATCTTGTCGAAGAGAAAGCCTATGGTTCGTTTCCATAAAGGAAGGAGATCAACCAGGTTTGTGACGATGGCCCTCTTTAGGCAGGTTTTGAGAAATATCTCTTTCACATAGCAAAAATTGGTGTCCAGACAGACGATGGTCTCTGTTTCAGAGTCATTGATCATATATTCGATTTCAAAGGAGGTATAGATGGGAGGGATAGGGACGGCGACAGCTCCAATTTTTTGAATGGCAAAAAAAGCGATGACCCATTGGATAGAATTCGAAATATAGATCATCACTTTATAACCTTTACCAATTCCCATCTGAGTCAAAGATGTAGCAAATCGATCAATAAGATCTTTTAGTCTACTATAAGAGAAGTTTTTCCCCAGATAAATAATGGCTGGCCGATCAGGATATTTTTCACACATTCGATCAAAACGGGTGAAAGTTAGTTCTTTTTCCAGATCGTTCGCAATGGCTTCGCTCTTCATGGATCATTCCAAATCATAGATTTTAATAAAGGGTTCGAGGATTCAAGGGTTCACGGGTTCGAGCTTTTAAATTCTTTCGTTATTAAGAAATTCACTTGACCACTTGAACCCTGGACCCCTCGGACCCTTTCTAAATAAAGTCCGAAACCTTTTCTGAACCCAGATAGGCCTCTTTTACCCTCTCATCCTGCATGACTTCTTCAGG
>JBFMAE010000337.1:0-3117 GCA_040756085.1 Thermodesulfobacteriota bacterium
CATGGGAATCGCTGGACCTGCCTTTGTCAAGACCCAGACCGGTGAGAATATCTCCCTCGAAAAACTAGCGGGTTGGGAGGCCCATGCCATGAAGTCCGGCGGCACCCATGTCGTAGGTGAAGGTGACAAAGAGTGTATCGAGCTCTGCAGGAAGCTTCTCTCTTATCTCCCATCCAATAACAGGGAGAAGCCCCCGAGAATTGAAAGTAACGACGATCCAAACAGAGAGGTCCCCGATCTCGATGAGTTTCTTCCAGACACAGAACTTCGAAAACCCTATGATATGTATCCGCTAATTGATATAGTCGTGGACAAAGGTACTTTCTACGAAATCCACAAATATTTTGCCCGCAATCTCATTGTTGGTTTTGCCCGATTTAACGGCATGGTAGCCGGAATCGTGTCAAACCAACCCAAGGTTCTGATGGGAGGACTGGATTGTGACGCCTCTGATAAACTGGCAAGATTCGTCCGCTTCTGCGACCTTTTCAATATTCCACTTGTGACCTTTGTGGATTGCCCCGCTTTCTGGATCGGTTCTCCTCATGAATGGAAAGGGATACTGCGCCACGGGGCTAAAACCCTCTATGCCTGGGCTGAAGCCACTGTGCCTCTGATCGCCGTGATCATCGGAAAGTCCTATGCAGGGGCTCATTATGCTATGCTCGATAAGAGCATCGGAGCGGATCTTGTTTTCTCCTGGCCGAGTGCCAAGGTAAACATTGTGGGTGCGGAGACAGCGGCGAGTGTTATTTTTGCAAAGGATATCAAGTCTTCCCCCAACCCGAAGGAAACTGCCAAAACGCTGATCCAAGAGTATCGGACGAAGTACGAACATGCCTATCAGCCAGCAGAACGGGGCTATACAGACGATGTCATCATGCCCCATGACACGAGAAAGTATGTATGTGCTGCTCTTGAGCTATTGCAAAACAAACAGGTAGCTAGGCCCTGGAAGAAGTACGCCAATATCAATCTATAATCCTTTCTAAAAGGAACGAAGTATTGATTTAAAGGCCCGCTTCAAGGCGGGCCTTTTCATTTATAAGATTTGGTTAAATTTGCCATTGTGAATTTTATTGAATTTCACACTGAGATGATTTAAAATTATTTAAAGGAGAGAGTAAATTATGTTAAATCGATTTCACCTCTTTCTTCTCCTCTTCTTCATTTTCCTGATTTCCGGCTGCGCCCATGTCATCTCAAAGAATCTGAGGACCAAGACAGATCCCTCCCTCACTCTTAATCAAGTCCTTCAAAACCCTATTGCAAACAAAGGAAAATGGGTTGTATGGGGCGGAGAAATCATCGAGACGATTAACCAGAAAGATGGAACCACACAGATTGAGGTTTTCCAAAGGCGTCTGAGATGGAGGGGGGAACCCGATGAAAGGGGTGCTTCAGAAGGAAGATTTCTAATTCTTGCCGATCAATACTTAGACCCTTATTTCTACCGCAAGGGAAAGAAGGTCACGGTGGCCGGTGAGATCCTGGGAGAAAAGATCAAACCCATCGGAGAAATGGATTATCGGTATCCAATCCTTTCGAGCAAACAGATTTATCTCTGGCCGGTTTATTACTACCATCCCTATCCTTACTACTATTATGACCCATGGTGGGGTTATCCTTATAGGTGGTGGGGATTCGGCATTTATTACCACCGCCATCGCCACCATTAATCTTTTTCCTCTCATCTCACTTTCCCCATAAAGATTCCAGGCAGAGAGTGGTTTTCACAGAAATTTAACAAGGACTGGTTGACAGACCTATTTCGTTTCGGCTATATTTTCTATTTATAAGGAGTACTCATGGCCCGAAGCCCTATCACGCGAAATGGATATAATCAACTCCACAAAGAACTGGAGAATCTGAAGAAGACCGTTCGACCTCAGGTGATCAAGGCCATTGAAGAGGCGCGTGCCCACGGAGATCTGAGTGAGAATGCTGAATATGTGGCTGCCAAAGAGCGCCAGTCTTTCGTCGAAAAGAAGATTCGAGAGATAGAACAGAAGTTGGCCAATTCAGAGATTATGGATACTCTCCCCTCTTCAAATGGCCGGGTGGGTTTTGGCTCGGTCGTCACTTTGGAAAACCTCGATAACGGTGGGGAGGTGACCTACCAGATTGTCGGGCCCGATGAATCGGATATCGCTTCAGGCAAGATTTCGATCGCCTCTCCCCTGGGCAAGGCTTTAATTGGTAAAGAAGTCAATGAAGAGGTGACGGTTCAAACCCCCGGGGGCACCAAGAAATATACGATCTTAGAAATCAATTAGTCCAAATATCTCCTCCCCTATAAATCCTCTTTCTTTTTCATAACATGAATAGCTGTCGCTTTGAAGGAGACCTGCACCTCCCTTCCTTCGGTTAACGACAGGTCCTCCAAGGAACGCCAAAATGGGGGTCAGGCATCGGTAATTCGGTATTGACATTTTTATCCTTTTTTGATAAATAATTTTTATGGCTCGTAAACCACGCATTCATTTTCCAGGAGCTTTGTATCATGTCCTTACAAGAGGGAATCGAAGGCAGGGTATATTTCTTGACGAGAAGGATTCAAAAACGTTCCTTACCTATCTTTCAGACTACAAGATCAGATGCCCTTTCAAACTTTTTGCCTACGCATTGATGAAAAATCATCTCCATCTTCTTATTGAGGTCGAGGAGATCCCTCTGGGCAGAATCATGCAATCCGTTTTGTTTCGGTATACGCGCTATTTTAATAAACGATATGGGGAGGTGGGGCATCTTTTTCAAGGACGGTACAAGGCGATTGTCTGTGATAAGGATGCGTATCTATTAGAATTGGTCCGCTATATTCATTTGAATCCGGTTAGAGCAAAGATGGTGAAGGGGCCAGAAGATTATGCATGGACGAGTCACCTCAGTTATTTGGGAAAAGGAAGGGATCATCTGATTGATGAAGGCTTTGTATTGGAGCAATTTAGTGACAATAGATCTTTAGCAAGGCGGAGATACCGCCAATTTGTATGGGAAGGGGTTTCTATTGGGCACCAGAAGAAATATTACGAAGTGAAGGACCAGCGTTACCTTGGGGAAGACAGTTTCATTGATCGGATAAAAGAGGGAAAGAAAGAGCCCGAAATCTGGGTTTAT
>JBFMAE010000338.1:0-12515 GCA_040756085.1 Thermodesulfobacteriota bacterium
TTTCTTTTCCTCAAATTCTTCATCTGAGATTATTGAACTGATGATTTCTCTTAATTTGGTCATTCCAGAGCCATACTCCAGGGGCCTTTTATCCTGCCAGATCGATTCGGGTGGCAATAGGCCCTCAAAGGCCTTGCGCAAAATCCATTTACCCCAGGTCTTTCCATCTTCTTCTCGAACCTTAAACTCTATAGGTATTTTAAGGGCAAAGTTAACAAATTCTCTATCAAGATAAGGTTGCCTTATCTTGATACCAAAAAAATCTCCTAATTTGTTAGAACTGAAGGACATGGATGAGGCAATCCTCTTTAGGTAGGGGTTCAAGTCTTTTATCTTTTTCATATAATCATAACCGGCAAAGATTTCGTCAGCCCCGTCCCCAGTCATGATCTCTTTGACTCCTAATTCTTTCGCATATATCAGTCCAAAATAGACAGCCAGATCATTGGGAATGGCCGGATCGAAACTCTGGAGAATCTTTATTACATTTGGAATTGAGCTTATAGCTTCCTCCGCAGTTACAATCCTATGATAATGGGTTAGATTTAAATTCCCCGCCACTAATTCGGCATAGGGAATATCTTCTCCAAAGGACTCTAAACTTACAGTTATCGCCCTCATCTCAGGATTTAAACCCGCTAAAATGCTCGTATCCAATCCTCCTGAAAAAAGTAAGCAAGGGATATGATCCCTTTTCACTATTGCCTCCAATTTTTCTCTTAACTTTAGAATTAACTCTTGCATAATATCTCTCTCAATGCCTCTATAAGTTTTATATTTTCTTTACGAGAGCGGACAGCTGCGCGAATATATTTATCGTCTAAGTTTCTGAAATTACTGCAATCCCTGATAAGAAGTCCTTTTTGAACGAGCTTCCGTGTTAGAAACGAGGAACTAATTTTTTTATTTTCTATTTTTACCAAGAGAAAATTTGTAACGGAGGGATAAGGTTTCAGTCCTTTGATTTTAATAATCTCATTATAAAGAAAATCTCTTTCTTTTCTGATAAATTCTCTTGTCCTTCTAATATATTCTTTATCACTGAGCATTATCTCCGCCAAAAGTTGGGCAAAGACATTGATATTCCAAGGAGAACAGGCCTTTTTTAAAAACTTAATTAAATCCGGATGTGCAACTATATAACCGATTCTTAAACCTGGGAGAGCAAAGAACTTGGTAAAGGTCCTCAATACAATAATCTTTTTGTCTTCAGTTGCCCTCCAAATGAAGGTATGCCTTTTTTCATCCGGTAGAAAATCCATAAATGCTTCATCGATAATTATCAATTTTCCGTGAAGATTTTCTATTCTTTGATTCTTTAGGAGGAGATTGCCCGTAGGGTTGTTAGGATTGCATATAAAAAGCATATCGGCTTTGGTAGAATGGGTTGCGTTAAATACAAATCCCTCCTTTTCTTTAAGAATTAAAAATCGAATCTTACTCTTAATAGATCTGACAGCCCTCTCATATTCAGAGAATGTAGGAGCAGGAATCAATGCTCTCTCTGACCCAAAGACAGACACAATTAGATAGATAAGCTCAGAGGAGCCATTTCCAAGTAGAATATTTTCCTCCTTTATCTTCCAATATCGGGCAATTCTTCTGATCAGGTCCTTGCTCTCTGGATCAGGATAATAAAGAATCCATTCCCAATTTTCGATGAGCTCTTTCTTAACACGGTGAGTTAAGCCTAAGGGATTGATATTGGCGCTGAAGTCTATGACGTCTTTTTTATATTTACACTTAACCTTATACATATTACCCCCGTGTAGAAAGTCTATATGATCCATTTAAAGAGTTCCTCCTCATTTCTGAGCAACTTATTGGGGATAGGGACAATCCGTAAATTGTCCCTATCCTTAATAAAAGGAGAATGTGATATTAAAAACTCACCTTTATCCCCCCGAAGAAGGAAAGGCCGGGTGTCCCATAACCTTTCCCCTCTTCATAATCTTTATCAAAAAGATTTTCAATACGGCCAAATAACTGGAAGTTCTTAGTGATGTCATACGAGGCAGATAGATTGACTAGGGTGTATCCGCCGAGCTTTACTCTCCGGGTGAAAGTGGACGGGTCCATATCATCCCTTTTTCCCACATAGGTCACTCCCAGGTTTATATTCCCTTTTTTGAGAAAAGAGTAGTTGAGGTCAAGGTTGAATTTGTTCTTTGGTCTTCGGAGAAGATCACGGTCTGTTCTTTTATTTTCAGTATCCATGTGGGTATAGTTGAGACGAATGGTCAAATCCTCAATCGGCTTTACTGCGGCAAAGAGCTCAGCGCCTTCGGTTTTGGCCCTGGCAATATTTATATATCCTTGTCCAGACTCCCATTGAATAAGGTCTTTAAAGTCATTCCTGAAGACAGTTGCGCCTAAAGTCACTTTGTCTCTAAAGAGACTTTGTTCGACTCCAAAGTCCCATCCCTTGCTCTTCTCAGGCTTGAGGTCCTTATTGCCAATTGGACCCCATAAAGTAGCAGGGGCAAATAACTGATACAGAGAGGGGGCTTTAAACCCTGTGCCAAAGGTTCCTTTGATTTTCGTGTCAGTTTCTTTGATCAGGTATGCAGGAGCGATACGGTATGTGGTTTCTGTGCCGAAGCGGCTATGGTCATCAATACGAATTCCAAGGGTTGCAAAGAATCGATCCCAAAGTTTGATTTCATCCTGAAGATAATATCCTTTTATATTGGCTGTCTTCTTTGGGAAAACGCTTTGGTCAGGCCCCCATATGCTTTCCGAATAATATCTTGACTTTCCTTCTTCCCTTTCAAATTCAAAGCCGAAAGTCAGGAAATTGGTTTTATGGAGCTTAAGGTGATGCTGCCAGTCCAATTTTGCCAGTTGCCCGTCGTAGCTTCCTTGCTCAAAGTCAAAAGGGTGTTGAGGGTCTTTTTTGTTCTTGTAATATCTGTCATGGTCATTGACAGCGAGACCCAATCTCTGATTCCATCTCTTATCGAAGAGAGATAGCTCTGCCTGGGTTTTGAACAAGAGCTGCTCAGATTTCTGGGTATAGTTTGGATCGTCCATCACGCCGACACCATATACCCAAGTATCAATTTCGGATTCGGCATTAATATAACGAAGCAGGAAGTCGATGTTTAAGTTTTCAACGGGGGTAAAACCCAATTTTGCAGAGAGAGAAGTATTTTCATATGCATCCCTTTCGTAATTTCCATCCTTTTTGCTTGCAGCAGAAATCCCCTCCGTATCTAATCGAGAGAGGGCAAAAGAATAATTTATCCATTTACTTCCTCCATTGACTCCTGCCACTTCTCTGAAGGTTGTGAATGGTCCCCCCTCAGCCGAGAGGAAGAATTTTGGTTTTCCCTCTCCTTTTTTAGTGATGATATTGATCACACCACCAACGGCATCAGAGCCATAGAGGGTGCTCTGGGGGCCTCGAAGGATTTCAATTCGTTCAATGTTATCCACTGTCAGATGGGCGAAGTCATAAGAACGTGTTGGAGATATTGGATCATTCACCTCCACCCCATCGATCATGACCAGGGTATGCTCTGAATTAGCTCCTCGGATAGAGATCGATGTGGTCTTTCCAACACCACCTGTCTGTACCACATCCAGTCCAGGTGTGCCCCTGAGGACTTCGAGGACAGTTAGCTTCTGCTTTTTTCTCATTTCCTCAGAGGAAATGACCGTTACAGAACTGGCAATTTCTTCAATGGGGGTTTCAACTCGAGTAGCAGTGACCACAACCTCTTCAAGGGTTACTTCTTTCTCCTGTGCATAGAAAGAGAAAGGAATGGAAATGAAAAGGATGAAAGAAGCGATGGAGAAAATAAAGCGTTTCATAGGAACCTCCCCGGCCCTCATGGGGGCCTTAAAATAATGTTTGTCGACCCTGAACCATATTAGGTTCAGGGCAGGGGGAGAAGGGTCCAAAAAAAATCCCCAGCCTTCGTTTTGAAGACTGGGGATTTTACCCGCATGCACCCTTCACAGTCTTATCCTCGAAGACCTCTTCGTGAAGGATATCCAGGGCAGGTTTTCTGACTTTCGGATCTTCCTACTTGGCCTGAAGTCTTCCTCGTACTTCAGGCCTCCTTGCGCCTTCCCACCCCGAGCCTGTCGAGGGGCAGTGGCTTATTGCAAGTTTCGTCCCCGATTACAGCGGCGGGTCCGTCCCCGACTTTCTCCGTCTAAACGAAGATCACGGGGTTCCCTTGATCTGGATATCGCCCATAAAATTGATTTTATTTAACAGATCATTAAATCCATTGTCAAGTTTTTTTCACGAGAGATCTGAAAAACTATCTTTCGCTCTCTGATTTCACACCTGCCTACCGCAGGCAGGGATTTCAAAAAATGATTTCACAGATTTTCCTTTATTATCAATGCATTTCTAATCTGTGTAATCGGTACCTAATCCCTGCCTGCGGTAGGCAGAGGTGTAATCAGAGATTTCTGGACTTTTTCAGAGATCTCATCACAATAGTTAAAGAATGAAGAGTAGGAATTAATTTTGTATTAGGAGTTTTCGAACCTCTTCAAGGGTAGGGATTCCCTTTCTTCCACCGAGATTCTGGCATTTGAGGGCTGCGGCAACGTTGGCAAATCTCAAAATTTCCGGCGCCTCCCAATTCTGGAGGAGGCCATAAATGAACCCCGCATGGAAGACATCGCCCGCGCCTGTTGTATCCACCGTTTTAACTTCAAATCCTTTCACATAAAAAAATTCCCCCTCCACCAGAGCAACAGCTCCTTCGCGGCCCAAGGTGGCGCAGAGAAATCCGGGGACCTGTTTCTGAATTTCGATGAGTGCCCTTTCCCGGTCTGAAATTCCGGTAAAGAGGGCGGGAAATCGTGAAGAAGTGATGACAAAGTCGATCTCCCTGATCAACTCGGAAGTGAAGGGTTCTACTTTATCGAGATCGATGACCGTGGGGATTCCCTCCTCCCTTGCCCACCTGGCACACTGAATAGCTGCCCGCAGATCATGGCCGTCCAAGTGGAGGAGCTTTCCAGAACAGATATCCTCATTCCGGAGTTCCCCTTCGCGATACATCAATCGCTCATCTCGATCCCACAAGATCGTTCGCTCACCAGAGATTGCATCCACGATAATGATGGCAAACTGGTTAGAAGCATTCGGTTCCACAGTCACTGAGGAGACATCCACTCCCTCTTGGTGAATGGAATTGAGAGAGAATTGGCCTAATTCGTCTCCTCCAACTTTTCCGATATATTTCGTTCTAACTCCCCAACGACTTAAGGCCACCATGGCTGTGGCCACCTGCCCTCCTCCCTGCTTAGAAAATTGAAGGATTTTCATCTTCGAATTCAAACTGGGAAATTCAGGGACGACAGCAAGAAAGTCGACGGAATTAAGGCCCATGCCCACCACATCAAAAGGCTTGTCTGTCGGGAAGGATAGGTTGAACCGCATGAACTCTTTTTACAAACTTTTAGGTTATTTTTCAATGGCTCCCTGCCATAATCCGTAATCAAGAGTTAAAACCCTTTACTTCTGCTTATCATGCCGAACTTATTTCAGCAGCTCATATAAATAGAAACCTTGGAACGAAGGGTGACAATTATGGATCATGGCATGCTAATGGGGTTGACCCCGTGGAATAGTCCTCATATAACATCTCTAAAGAATTAGATTGCGGGGAGTTAATAAGGGCTCAGAATTCTTTCCATATAATATTCCACAGGGTTGACTAAAGGCACTGCGCATAGTATAAAATAATACATTCACTTTAAAAGGATCCGAGATTGCAAAGTATTGCCACCGTCATTCTTGCCGCTGGGAAGGGGACCCGGATGAAATCGGATCTGGTGAAGGTCCTCCACCCCCTTCTCGGCCTCCCTATGCTCTCCTATCCCATCGACCTTTCCCTGAACGGGATCAAAGCTGAAAAGACGATCGTTGTGGTAGGTCAGCAGGCGGATCAAATCAAAGAGAGGTTTAAAGACTCTCGAATTCAATTCGTCCTCCAGGAGGAACAATTGGGCACAGGCCATGCAGTCATGCAGGCCATTCCATTTCTCCAGGCCTTCACCGGCACGATTTTGATCCTCTGCGGAGATGTTCCTCTGGTAAAATCGAGGACCCTTCTCTCCTTTATCGACCTATTTCACGAAAATGCGTCCACCCTCTCTGTGCTGACCGCGGTTGTGGAGAACCCCTTTGGATATGGCCGGATCCTCCGGGGCCCGGACGGTTGGCTGGAGAAGATTGTGGAAGAGAAAGATGCTTCAGAGGAAGAGAGGCTGATCCGGGAGATCAACACAGGAATATTTTGCGTGAAAGCTTCCTATCTCGTCGAAGGCCTCAAAGAGATCGGACAGGAGAATGCACAGGGTGAATACTACCTGACGGACCTGGTTGGAATTGCGAAAAAGAGAGGGTTGAGGTGTTCTGCCCATATGGTGGCAGATCCAGTGGAAGTGATGGGGATCAACACACGAGTCGATCTTGCCATCGCCCATGAAGTGCTTAGGCAGGAGAAGGTGAGGGAATTGATGCTCTCCGGCGTGACCGTCATCGATCCCAGAACCACCTATGTGGACCGAACAGTCAAGGTGGAAAAAGACACGATCCTCTATCCGAATTGTGTCCTCCGGGGGAAGACGAAAATTGGTGAACGGTGCATCATTGAGCCTAACGCGAGTATTTCAGATTCCATCATCGGCAACAAGGTGATGATACGTTCGAACTCTGTGATCACGGAGAGTAAGATCGAAGAAGAGGCTACCATCGGGCCCTTTGCCCATCTCCGACCCTTCACCGAGGTGAAGGCCAGAGCAAAGATCGGAAATTTCGTGGAGGTGAAGAAGTCAGTCGTCGGCAGGGGCTCTAAAGCCAATCATCTCGCCTATATCGGCGATTCCACCGTCGGTGAGGAAGTCAATATCGGCGCAGGGACGATCGTCTGTAACTATGATGGATTTGAGAAGCACCAGACGATCATCGGTGATCGGGTCTTTGTAGGATCGAATGTCGAGCTGGTGGCTCCGGTCAAGGTGGGGAAGAATGCCTCCATCGGTGCAGGCACCACCATTACAAAAGATGTTCCGGAGGGGGCGCTGGCGATCAGCCGGGTGAAGCAGAAGAACATCAGAGGTTGGAGCAAAAAGATAGAGCGCCGTCGTAAAAAGAGTGGAAGGAAAAATAGATCGTAACATCTTAGCACTTCTTGATTGGTGACCGGCCGGAAATGCTTCTAAAGCTTTATCAGGCGGTCGTTCAATAATTTTACGGGAAAGGAGCCATATTGCTCAGCGGCATATCGTGAATGTATCTGGGACCTATTCAGCTTGTCGGCAATAAGAGGTTTCCGCCCTGCCTTCGCCGAAGCGCCTGCCCGCTGCACGAGGCTTCGGCAGGCGGGGCTACGCGCAGGCATAAAGCTTTCTCAGCATCTCCGTCCGGTTTGCTGGGGTTTGGGTAGGGGAGAGGTTTAAAGATGTGCGGCATTGTCGGATATATCGGTTCCAGGGAGACGTCAAAAGTTCTCATTGATGGGCTCAAGCGATTGGAATACAGAGGGTATGACTCGGCAGGCATTGCTGTTTTTCATCGGGGCAGAATCGAGATCCGGAGGAAAGAGGGAAAATTATCAAAACTGGAGGAATTGATCGGAGAAGAGACCTTCAATGGAAAAGCCGGGATCGGCCATACCCGATGGGCTACCCATGGAAGGCCCTCTGACGAAAACGCCCACCCTCATAAGGCAGGCAGGGTAGCCGTAGTCCACAACGGTATCATTGAGAACTACCTTCCTCTCAAGGAAGTTCTCAAAAAGAAAGGACATGTCTTCACCTCTGAAACGGATACAGAAATCATTTCCCATCTGATTGACGAATTTCTTCAGGAAGGATACTCATCTTTGGATGCGGTGAGGATTGCCTTAGATAAGATTAGAGGTTCTTATGCGCTGGGGATTCTCTTCGAAGGAGAGGAACAGTGTTTGATCGCGGCAAGGAAGGAAAGTCCCCTGGTGATCGGCATGGGCGAACAGGAGTATTTTATCGCTTCCGATATTCCTCCCATCCTCCCCTATACACGGAACTTTATCTTTATGGAAGATGGGGATGTAGCCCATCTCTCTCCCAAAGGGGTGAAGGTCTTCGGTGCAAAAGGAGAGGAGATTTCAAGGGAACCAAAGCAGGTGAACTGGAACCCTCTGATGGCCGAAAAGAGTGGGTATAAACATTTTATGCTCAAAGAGATCTTTGAACAACCCAGGGCAGTAATCGATACCATCCGGAGTCGTATCTCCGAAGAGCAGGGCGATGGGATCCTCAAAGAAGTCCAACTGGATCCGATGGCATTGAAAAAAATTCGAAGGATCTATCTGATCGCTTGTGGCACTTCCTACCATGCGGCCCTGGTGGGAAAGTTTCTTATCGAAGGGTTCTGCCGGATTCCCGTGGAGGCGGACATCGGCTCCGAGTTCCGATACCGAAACCCCATTATCGGAGAGGATACCTTGCTGGTGGCGATCTCTCAATCGGGAGAGACCGCCGATACCCTGGCTGCATTGAGGGAAGGAAAACGAAAAGGGGCGATGACTTTGGCCATCTGCAATGTGGTAGAGTCGAGTCTGGCAAGGGATTCGGATCATGTAATTTACACCCACGCAGGTCCTGAGATCGGTGTGGCCTCGACCAAGACCTTTATCACCCAGCTGATCATCCTCTTTCTCCTCTCGCTCCGGATCGGAAGAGAAATGGGTCTTCTCTCCACCAAAGAAGGGAAATCCTTGATCGAGGAGTTAATTAAAATTCCCCACCTGATGGAAGAGATGCTCAAATCATCAAAGCAAGTCGCTCAGATTGCCAAAAAATACCTCTATGCCAGGGACTTCCTCTACTTGGGAAGAGGAATCAACTATCCAATTGCATTGGAGGGAGCACTGAAGTTGAAGGAAATCTCTTATGTCCATGCAGAGGGCTATCCTGCCGGTGAGATGAAACATGGGCCCATCGCTTTGATCGATCGGGAGATGCCGGTCGTCGTCCTTGCAACCAAAAACGAGGTTTATGAGAAAGTCATTTCCAATATCGAAGAGGTGAAGGCGAGGGAAGGAAGGGTGATTGCCCTTGCCTCTCCATCGGATCGAGAGATCGCCAAAAAGGCAGACGATATCATCTTCATTCCTGAAACCCATCCTGCCCTGACCCCCATCCTTCTTGCGATTCCCCTTCAACTTTTGGCTTATTATATGGCTGACTTCAAAGGCACGGATGTGGATCAGCCAAGAAACCTGGCCAAGAGCGTAACCGTCGAGTAATCTGCCAGACAGGGATGCTTCCAAATCTTTATCAAGCGGTCATTTTAAATTTTATGGGCAATAGGTGTTGTCTTAAAAGGGAGGTTGGTAAAGTGTTTTTGATCTCTGCAAGAAGTTCACAAAGAGGTGCCGCTATAAAAATTTGTCAGCATCCCTGTCCGTCTTTCATTTTTTATTTTGAAATTTGAAGGTTCATAACTCATAATTCATAATTCATAACTCATTATGTCTTTATTAAACGATCTCAATCCTTTTCAACAGAAGGCTGTTTTGGAAACAGAGGGGCCGCTTCTCGTCTTTGCAGGTGCAGGGAGCGGGAAGACCCGGGTCCTGACTTACCGAATAGCCTATCTTATCCAAGAGAAGGGAATTCCCCCCTGGAATATTTTTGCCGTTACCTTCACCAATAAGGCGGCAGATGAGATGCGAGAAAGAGTGGAGAGGCTTCTCGCAAGGTCGGCCAAAGGGACCTGGATCTCAACCTTCCATTCGGCCTGCGTCCGTATTCTGAGACAACATATTGAGCGTCTCGGCTTCCAAAGAAATTTTGTCATTTATGATGAGCAGGATCAGGAGCGACACCTCAAGGAAGTCATGAAGGAGTTGGACCTCGACTTCGGGATGTTCCATCCGAGGGCGGTGCGATCTAAGATCGAGAGTTTGAAGAACGAAGGGATCACTCCTGAACAATATCTTCCAGACCCGTATAATATCTTCCAAAAAAGGGTTGCTTTGGTCTATCAGCGATATCAGGAGGACCTTCGGCGAAACAACGCCCTCGACTTTGGAGACCTCCTCACCTTTGTGACGATCCTTTTTAGACGATTTCCAGAGATCCTGAAGTCCTATCAGGAACTCTGCCGATATGTGATGGTGGATGAATTTCAGGATACAAACCTGATCCAGTATCAACTCATCCAGCAGATGGTGGGGAGGCACCGGAATATCTGCGTGGTTGGTGACGATGACCAATCCATCTACCGCTGGAGAGGGGCAGAGGTAGGGAATATTTTGAACTTTGAAAAAGACTTTCCAGAGACCAAGATCGTTACTCTGGAACAGAACTACCGTTCCACCCAGAACATCCTTCAGGCGGCCAACCGTATCGTTCGTAGAAATCGTTTGAGGAAGGAGAAGGTCCTCTGGACGGAGAACCCTGAAGGGAGCCTCCTCACCTTCTATACCGCCGAGGATGAGGGGGATGAGGCACGTTTCGTCGTCCAAAAAATCATGGAACAAATTCATCTCTCTTCTCCGACAGGTTTTTCAATAAAGAGATCGGCCAGGTCTTATCGTGATATCGCCGTCTTCTACCGGATCAATGCCCAATCTCGTGCCATCGAAGATGAACTGATTAAACATCAAATCCCCTATACGGTTGTGGGAGGGATGAAATTCTACGATCGGAAAGAGATCAAGGATGTCCTGGCCTACTTGAAACTGATCGCTAACCCCTCGGACAGTCTCAGTCTGAAGAGGATTA
Source organism: Thermodesulfobacteriota bacterium (assembly GCA_040756085.1). Taxonomy (GTDB): domain Bacteria; phylum Desulfobacterota; class BSN033; order BSN033; family UBA1163; genus JBFMAE01. The sequence goes on from JBFMAE010000338.1 coordinate 10,750, forward strand.
TCAATATCCCTTCAAGGGGAATCGGAGAGAAGACGATGGAGAAGCTGGAAACCCTCTCCAGGGAGAAGGATCTCTCCCTTTATGAAGGGATGAAGCTAACACGGAAGGAAGATTGGCTCTCTCCCCATGCCCGCACAAAGATGGAAGAGTTTATCCATCTCGTAGAGGAGTTCCGAAAGGAGATAAAAGCCTTCTCCCTCAGTCAATTAACCTTAGCCCTCCTGGCCAAGACCGGATATCTTGATCGGCTGAAGGAGGAAGGAACGGACGAGGCGTTTTCCAAGATAGAGAACATTGATGAATTGATCAATGTGATGATGGAACTTGAGCAGGGAGACGAAGAGGTTTCGTTAGAAACCTTTCTGGATAAGGTTTCGCTTGTGACCGATGTGGATCTTTACGAGGACAAAGGGAACCGGGTCTCCCTGATGACCCTCCACTGTGCAAAAGGCCTGGAGTTTCCCATGGTCTTCATCGTCGGGACCGAAGAAGGACTGCTGCCCCATTACAGGCGGGGTGAGGAGATTGAAGATATGGAAGAGGAGAGGAGGCTCTTCTATGTAGGGATCACCCGTGCAAAGGAATATCTTTTCCTTTCGAGAGCAGAGAAACGTTTCACTTTTGGCATGGGCCGGGCCAATCTCCCCTCCCGCTTTCTTGACGAACTCCCCACGGAGTTGATTCAGATAGAGGAGAGACCAGGGAGGTTGGAAAATCTGTTTCCTCGGGAAACCTTATGGGAAGGTCATTTCCAGCAGACCGAAAAGGCGACCGATGATCTGATACAGGAGAGTTTTTCCGTGGCAGGAGAGCGAATTGTCCTTAGCCCTGAAGGGTTCTTTCCACTCAGAATAGGGATGAGGGTGAGGCACCCAAAATTTGGTGAGGGAAGAGTAAAATCCATTGAAGGGATGGATGAGAATCAAAAAGCAACGATCCTTTTTCAAACCGTGGGCAGCAAACGCCTCAAAGTCCGTTATGCGAATCTGGAAATCTTGGAATAAAAGTGTAGGGTTCAAGGATTCAAGGGTCAAGGGTTCAAGAGAAAAAAATGATTTACGAGTCACGAATCACGAGTCACGGGTCATGTGATTTGGGAGGATCCATGAAAACCTATTTTATTTTGTCGGCCATAGGGAAGGATCGGCCAGGGATCGTGGCCGATGTTTCTGAGGTGATTTACAACTGCGGGGGGAATATCGAAGATTCAAGTATGACCCTTCTCCGTAATCACTTTGCCCTTCTCCTCCTTTTTTCAACGGAAAGAGAGGAGGTGAGCCAAAAACTTCCCTCCGGTTTAAGACGCCTGGAATGGGAGAAGAACCTCACCCTCTTCTATTCACCCATCACCATTGAGGAGGCCCACCTCAGGACGAAGGGAGAAGTTGACCATTTCAAAATAACGACTTCAGGGGTTGACCATGCCGGGATCGTTTTTAAGGTCTGTCGGCTTCTGGCCGATCGGAATATCAATATCGTTGATATGAAGACCCTTCGCCATGTTTCCCCAGAGAGTGGGACCCCCCTCTTTGAGATGGACATCGATATTGACGTTCCACGATCGATATCTGAAGAGGGTTTGAGAAATGACCTCCACTGCTTAGCCAATGAACTGATGATCGATCTGGTCCTAAAAAGAATTTAAGTGGAAAAACTTTTTCTTTTTGAAGTTCATAGAATATAAGGAACTTTCAAATTGTAGTTTTTATATACAACAAATGTTTCTGTTGAGTAGACATCGCTTATTTTAGAAACTTCTTTCGTAA
>JBFMAE010000339.1:0-11859 GCA_040756085.1 Thermodesulfobacteriota bacterium
TCCTCAGCGGTTCGAACCGAGACGATTTCGATATCCCCCCGGGGGATGGGAAGGTTGGTAGGCCCTGTAACCAGAATGACCTCCGCCCCTCTTCTCCTGGCCATCTTTGCCAGGGCATACCCCATCTTTCCCGAGGAACGGTTGGTGATAAATCGAACGGGGTCAATCGGCTCCTGAGTTGGGCCACCGGTGATCAGGATCCGTTCCCCTTTCAAATCCTTCGGGGAGAAGAGGTCTTCCATCTTCTCCACCACTTCACTCAATTCAGCGAGCCTCCCCTTTCCATACCAGTGGCAGGCCAGTTCCCCTTCCCCGGGTTCTATGAAGTGGTACCCTCTTTCGAGCAAGGTTTGAATATTTTTCTGAAGAGCCTTGCTCTCCCACATATTGACATTCATCGAGGGAACGAAAAGCACTGGTGCCTTCGTAGCCATCACCATGGTGGAGAGAAAATCGTCGGCAATCCCGTTAGCGATTTTTCCGATGATATTGGCTGTCGCCGGAAGGATGACGATCAATTCTGCGAGATCAGCCAATGCGATATGACCGATCTTTTCTTCCTCGATGAGGGCAAAGGGGTCTGTGGTGACTAGATTTCCTGAAAGGGTCTGGAAGGTGAGCGGGGTAATGAATTGCTGGGCGTTACGGGTCATGACCACATGGACATGGGCCTCTGCTTTGATTAGAAGCCGGACAAACTCTGCGGCCTTATAGGCCGCAATCCCGCCCGTCACCCCTAAGACGATCTCTTTTCCCTTGAGCATGGATATTGACCCCGTTGTTAAAAAGACATCAATGTCTGAGATGCATCAAACTCTTAACGAATACAACCATAAAACTGCCCATTTTCCCTGTTGATTACAACTACAGGTTCATATATCACAAAAAGAGCCTGTTCTCAATAGAGAATTGATCTCTAAATATTTGACATTCTGTTCATCCATTGTTATTTTCGATGCTGACAAAAAGATGGAAGGGAGGAAAAATGGCTGAAAGGGATCCGATCGAACTGATCAGAGAGCAGTTAAACAAAGGCGGGGAAATGGCAGGCCTTCACCCTGACCACGATGTCTTCAAGCGATGGCATGATGAAACAAAAACGATTTTGGAGAAGGTCTTCAGCTCCAAATCGATCCATTCTCAGAATTTCCTGGCCCTCCGATTCAGGGAGATGAGCGTCAAAGCCTTCGCCTCGCCCGAGATTGATAAGATCAATGCCGCACGCTATAAAAAGGACCTGGAGAATGCCAAAAACATTCTTCAGGGGGCCATCAAGGAACTGACATTGGACCGGACTCTGTTCAAGAAGATCCAGACCACCCCGAAAACCGTTGAAGTGTCCCTCACCGGAGAATATTTTATATCTTCTGCAATCTCGGAGCCCGAAATGACTCATGCCATAGAACATGCTTTCGAAGGAAGTGGGTTGAATCCGCTTTATGGCTCTGAAGCCATAAAGAAAGGGGAATCCCTTCATCACCGGATCGATCAGATCCGCCGTTCCAGATTCGGAATCTACGATCTCTCCGCCTCTGAAAAAGGGGAGGGTCTTCTCGAACTGGGTATCGCCCTCGGCATGGGAAAGGATGTCACCCTTCTCTGCAAAAAAGGCTCTTCTCTCCACGAGACGATGAAATCACTGAACCGAATCGAATATGAACATTTCTCTGACCTCACCGAAAAATTGAAGAAAAAAATGGGATAGGTTTTTTCTAAAGGAGAATGGAAGTGGAAGACATCCCAAAAGACGCGTTGAAGGCAACCTTCGACAAAGTCAACTCCGAAGACACCTTTGCCCGGAAGATCGGGATGAAGTTGATTGAGCTCCAACCCGGATTTGCACGGGCCACCCTATCCATTACCGACGGAGCCCTCAATATGTACCGGATGGCTCATGGAGGAGCGATCTTCTCCGTCGCCGATCAGGCCTGTGAAGCAGCAGGGAATAGCTTCGGAGAACCAGCCGTTGCGCTCCAGCACGGCATCCACTTCCTAACTGCTGGAAAGTCTGGAGACCTCCTTGAGGCCACAGCAAAAGTGACCAGCCGGTCCAACCGCATCGGTTTGATCGAATTTGAGGTCAGAAATCAGGAAGGGATTCTCCTTGCAATAGGCCAACAACTTATCTATTTTAAGAAAGGCAAATTGGAGACTGAATAAAAAAAACCGAAGAAAGGAAGGCGAAATTGAAAAATGCAGTGATCATTGGTGCCGTTCGAACACCCGTAGGACGATATATGGGGGCTTTAAAAGATGTCCCTGCCTATGACTTAGGCGCCCTGGTATTGAATGAAGCAGTAAAAAGGAGTGGAGTGGACCCGAACCGGGTCGAGGAAGTCATCCTGGGCCAGTCCTACCAGAGCGGCGAATATGTCAATATCGCCCGCATGTCTCTTCTTAAGGCAGGATGGCCCGATTCTATCCCTGGAATCACCCTGGATCGGCGTTGTTGTACCGGGCTGGATGTCATCTCCTTTGCGGCGATGAAGGTCCAATCAGGCAATGCAGAGATCGTGGTTGCGGGTGGTGTGGAAAGTATGAGCAACGCTGAATTCTATGTCCCCGGCGATATCAAATGGGGGATCGGGGGTAAAAAGGGGATGCCCCGTGGACATGGCTACCTTTCCACTTGGGGAATCCCTCTCTATGACCGTATTCAACGGGCCAGGGTGATGTCTCAACCTGAAGAGAGATATGGGATACTCCCGGCCATGATGTCCTGGGCTGAAACCGCTGCAAAGGAAGAGGGCATCCGTCGTGAAGACTGCGACCAATGGGCCCTGGAGAGCCATAGAAAGGCCTGCAGGGCTACCGAATCAGGCAAGTTTCGGGAAGAGATTGTGCCTGTGCCCGTACCGAATCCCAAGGGGGGCGAGATGATCTTCGATCAGGATGAAAATCCAAGGGCCGATACCACCCTGGAGCAACTGGCCAGACTCAAACCCGTCATGGGCGGTGTTTGTACAGCCGGAAATTCATCGGCTGAAAATGATGGGGCTGCTGCCTGCGTGGTCACCTCTGAAGAAACAGCCAAAAAATTGGGAGTGGAGCCATTCGCTCATATCTTATCCTTTGCTGTGGCCGGTGCGGATCCGAGACGCACCTATATGACTGTTCCAATTGCTGTGAAGAAAGTGATGGAAAAGTCCGGTTTGGACATTCATCAAATGGATCTCATTGAGCTCCAGGAGGCATTTGCCGCCCAAGTGCTGGCAGATCTAAAAATGATGAACCTCACGGAAAAGGACTACTATAAGGTAAACGTCAATGGGTCCGGCATATCCCTTGGACATCCCATTGCCTGCACAGGCACCAGGGTCTTGGTCACACTGCTCCACGAAATGAAGCGCCGGGATAGCCGTTATGGTCTGGAATGCATCTGCGGCGGAGGCGGTTTGGGCATTGCGGCCATATTTGAAAGGAGGAAAGGATGACCATTCAAAAAGTATTTATTGTAGGATCCGGATTAATGGGGAGCGGTATTGCCCAGGTCTGTGCTCAGGCCGGTATCCAGGTCTTCATGAACGATGTCAGCCAGGAAATCCTGGATCGAGGTCTAAAGAATATTACATGGTCTGTGGGTAAATTCATCGAGAAGGGTAAATTGAAGGAGGATTTGAAAACCATCATAGGCCGGATCCGGACCGTCACCGATCTTAAAAACGCAGCCCAAGTGGACCTCTTGATAGAGGCTGTCTTTGAGAAGCTGGACTTGAAGCACGAAATCTTCAAGAAACTGGAAGAAGTCTCCAGGCCTGAGGCACTCATCGCAAGCAACACTTCAGCAATCCCTATCACTGAGCTGGCAACTGTGACCAAACGGCCGGAAAGGGTTCTGGGGCTCCATTTTTTCAGCCCCGTGCCCATGATGGAGGTTGTCGAGGTCATTAAGGGGGTCAGGACCTCTGAAGAAACCATGCAGGCAGGTGTAGATTTTGTCAGGAGCATAGGTAAAGAGCCCATCCGTGTAGAAAGGGATGTACCAGGGTTTCTGCTCAATCGGATCAATCTGGTAGGTTATGTCGAGGCCATTCGTTTAGTTGAAGAAGGCATAGGAAGTGTACCGGAAATCGACAAAGGAGTCCGGTTGGCTTTCGGCAGGAGAATGGGCCCTCTTGAGACAGGGGATCTGGTAGGATTGGATGTCTCTTATGGGGCACTCATGGCCATCTATGAAGAAAGCAAGGATATGCGCTTTTACCCTCCTCAGTTATTGAGACGGAAGATCAAGGCAGGTGACCTTGGTCGGAAGACCGGCAAAGGCTGGTATGAATATAATGAGGATGGAACTCGTAAATAACCAAAATCCAAGCCCCCGAGATCCAAATAATGACCAAAATTCCAATGACCAATTGAATAATCAAATCCCCCTGGCTCCCTTTAATAAAATAGGAAAGAGGGGATTACTGATAACTATTCGTTTGGATCATTTGAACATTGGGTAATTGGAATTTATTTGGAGCTTGCCTGCGGTAGGCAGGGGATTTGGTGATTGGGATTTTTAAGGAGAGTGGCAATGTCTTATAAAAATTTAACTTTTGAGACAGAGGGGGGAATTGGGATCATCAAAGTCAACCGGCCTGAGGTGAGGAATGTCCTGAATTGGGAAACCTGGATGGAGTTCGAGGATGCCCTGAAGCAGTTGCACAGCGACCCCGGCCTGAGGGTGGGCATCATCACGGGCGTGGGCGATGAGGCTTTCATCGCAGGAGCGGATCTTCGCATGCTTAAAGACCGGACACCGAACGATGCGGTCAATGCCTCGAAGAAGGCGAACGAAATCCTTCTCTTCATGGAGTCCATGGATGAGCCGATGATTGCAGCCATTAATGGCTGGGCATTGGGGGGTGGTTGTGAGATTGCCTTGGCCTGCGACATCAGGATCGCCAGTGAGAGGGCCCAAATCGGTCAGACAGAGGTCCGTGTGGGGATCATGCCTGGCTATGGCGGCAATGTCCGTCTGATGCGGCTCATCGGGGCGGGTCGGGCCAAAGAGATGATTTATACAGGAAAGATTGTGAATGCAGAGGAAGCGGAGAGGATAGGATTGGTTAACCGGGTGGTTCCTCATGAGAAATTGATGGAAGAGGCATCGGGACTGGCAAGGCAGATGGTTCGGGGACCGGCTGCGATCCATCTTGCGAAGAGGGCGATGTTTGAAGCTGCTCAGCTTTCTTTGAGGGAAGCATTGACGAAAGATTCAGAACTCTATGGGGAGGTTTACAAGACGGAGGATTTTAAGGAAGGGGTGACGGCTTTTTTAGAGAAGAGAAAGCCAATTTTTAAAAATCATTAGGTAGAAAATGATTGTCTAATCCTTTCACCCCCTTCTGGATATTATTAAAAAACTGATCTTTTCTCCTCTTCATTTCCATTTTATCCCCTCCTGGTTGGCCTCTTGGCTTCTCACTTTTTTCGCTTTGAAGGAATGGATGAAAAGGGTGTTATCATTCGATTTTTTACATGGATCGAAAGGAAATGGAAAACGAAAAATATTGACACAGCAAATCGTTTAGGTATATAGTTTTTTTGTATACAGTATCCAATATCTTCGAGAGGGGGTGCTTATGATGGAAGATGCTAATCTTTTTAAAAATATTACTATTTTGAGTCTCGAACAGGCGACCGTCCTCCCCTATTTGACCCTCCGTCTGGCTGAGGACGGAGCCAATGTGATTCGGATGGAACACCCGGTTTACGGAGACCCGAACCGGAGAATCGGAGACGATGTGCTGAAAGAGGACAGGATGTTTTCATATTATCTCTCCATCAATGCGGGAAAGAAGGGATTGACTCTGGACATAGGGACTCCAGAGGGACAGAAGATCTTGAATGACCTCATTCTTAAGTTGAAGGTAGACATCTTTACCACCAATCAACTGCCCAGAAATTACGCCAAACTCGGGATCGAATATGAGATGCTGAAAAAGATCAAAGAGGACATCATCTGGTTGGGAATGACCGGTTTTGGCCCCCAGAGTAACGAGGCGGCTTACGATCCTGTGCTCCAGGCCCGAGGGGGATTGATGGAACTCACCGGAGAAAAGAGTGGAAGTCCCCAGGTCATGGGGATTCCTCTTCCTGACATGGGTGCCAGTGAACACGGTTACGGTCTTCTTATGAAAGCCCTCTACAAAAGAGCAGTGACCGGTGAAGGAACTCGTATCGATCTCTCAATGTTCGAAAGCACGACCTCCTGGCTCACCCAGGCGATCACGCATACCGTCACTTTCAAGAAAAAAGTCTCCCGAAGGGGAAACACCCACGAATTCTTTGCTCCGGTTTCCGTGTATGAGACGAAAAATGGCTATGTCTATATTGCCGTGGGGAATGATCGCCAGTGGGAGACGATAACGAAGATCCCGGGGTTTGAATCCCTTTATAAAAAAGAATATGAACGCAATGCCGGTCGGATTGGGGATGTGGAAAATTTAAATCGGGCGATCAATGCCATCACCAAGAGGTTTACGACCGAAGAACTGATCGATATCTTCAACAAGGCCACGATTGCCATTTCCAAGGTGAACACGATTGAGGAAGTGGTGGAGGATCCACTGGTCAAACCGAATCTGATTCGAAGTAAAGACCCCAAGACAGGGTTGGAGATTACGGTCGCACCTCCTCCCTTCAATACACCCTATCTGAAATCGGCCAATCGGATGCTCAGTTTTCCTCCACGATTCGGTGAACATAACGAGGAGATCTATGTTGGGCTTCTGGGATACAGTGCCGAGCAATTGAAGGAGCTTAAAGAGAAGAATATTATTTAGTTCTGAGTTCGGAGTTGGGAGTTCGGAGTTTTAAGAATAAATACTCCGAACTACGAACTGATTACTCCGAACTGCTACGACGAAAGGAGTAGCCGATGGCCCTTGATTTCACTTTTACCGAGGAACAGGAATTCTTCAGGCAGACCGTCCGGGATGCGGTCAACCGTTTGATCATGCCCAGGGTGGTCGAACTGGATGAAAAAGAGGAATTTCCCTGGGATCTCTGGAAAGAATTTGCCGCACTGGGATACCTGGGTTTGAGGCATGAAGAAAAATATGGCGGCATGGCGACCGACACCATCTCTCAAATGATCTTCTATGAAGAATTGGCAAGGGGGTCCTGTGGGTTCGCCATGTCGGTGATCATGCAGATCCTCATGGGAACCTACTTCATCGGCCGGTTTGGAAACGAGGAGATCAAACAGAGGATTCTCGTTCCAGCGATTAAAGGCGAAAAGATCGGGACCATCTGCTTTACCGAAGACCAGTCGGGTTCTGACCTGGGTGGAACGAGAACCCTGGCGACTAAAATGGATGGAGGTTGGAGGATCAACGGAAGAAAACAATGGATTACCAATGGGCCTATTGCTGAATTTACCACGGTGATGGCAACGGTCGATCCGAAATTGGGGCTGAAAGGACTAAATTTCTTCTTAGTTGAAAAAAAGACAGAGAATCGGGATGGGTTTATCGTTGGCCAGAGGCTTCACAAATTAGGCTCCCGCTGCTCGGTCACGGGTGAACTGGTCTACGATAATGTCTTTGTCCCTGATGAGAATTTTCTTGGAGAAGAAATCGGGAAGGGGGTTCAGTATGCTGGAGAAATTCTCAACGAAGTTCGCGTGATGACCGCGATGAACGCCCTGGCGATTGCAAAAGGGGCCATGGATGATGCACGGGAGTATGCCAAAAATCGGATCGCCTTCGGAAATCCCATCAGTAAGTATCAGTTGATCCGGGAAAAATTTGCAAAATATTGGGCCTGGTATGAGACCTCGTGGAATTACGCCTATAAATGCGCCTGGATGATTCAAAACAGAATCCCATGCATCAATGAATGCATGCTGGCCAAATATCATTCCACCGAGATGTGTATGTATGCCGTGGAGGAGGCGATGAGGATTTACGGGGGGAATGCCTTCTGCATCGAATATCCACCCCAACGGTACTGGAGGGACGCCAAATTCTTGCTCTACGGCGGTGGCACCCATGAGGTGTTGTGCGACTATCTGGGAAGAATCTACTGTAAAGACTGACAATCCGCGAGAGCGCGAAACGTAAGTCGTGAGGGGAGTTAACTCTTTGCCCCTGACGCTTCACTCCTTTCTCCTTACGGATTTAGATTGATTGGAGGTCAACTCATGGAGATCTATGTCTTGGTAAAACAGGTTCCCGATCCGGAGGCGATTGTCAAGGTCAAATCTGATTCTGAACTGGACATTGAAAATAAGTATTTCACCAACTTTTTTGATGAAATTGCAGTAGAGACAGGTTTGAAATTGAAAGAGAAATTGGGGGGAAAGGTGACGGTGGTGACCGTTGACAATCGTAAGGTTGACGCCCTGAGAAGAGGAATTTCCATGGGAGCGGATGACGCCATTCAGATCGCTGATCCAGCCTTGGAGGGGTCGGATCAGTTCGCTATCGCAAAAACCCTCACCGCTTATCTAAAAGACAAACCCTTTGATCTGATTTTAGCGGGGAGGCAGGCCATGGACGATGATGCAGGGATCGTGGGTCCTGCCGTTGCAGAATTATTGGGCATTCCCCATATCCATGCCGTTACTGGTTTGGAGGTCGATGACCCGAAGAAAGAGGTGAAAGTGGTCCGCGAGGTAGAGAATGGGAAGGAAATCCTCTCCTGCCCTCTCCCTGCCCTCTTCACCTGTCAGAAGGGTTTAAACACTCCTCGTATTCCCCAGGTGATGAATGTGATGAAGGCCATGAAGGCACAGATCAAAAAGGTGGATCTCGCCTCCTTGGGATTGGGTGCAGCGGATGTCGGGGCCCAGGCGGCCAAGGTAAGGGTCCAAAAATATGTTCCGCCTCCGAAGAGACCCCCTGTAAAAATGATTAAAGAGGATTTTCCGGGGAATGTGCGGACCTTAGTGAAGCTGCTGAAGGAGGAAGCTAAGGTCATCTAAATTCTTAGTTAGTAGTTCGGAGTTCAGAGTTCGGAGCCAAAAAAAGAGACACCGAACTCCCCGCCCCGATCCTATCGGGGCGAACTAAATTACTCCGAACTATTGCGAAAGGGACGCAATATGGCCAATGAGATCTGGGTTTTTGCAGAACAACAGGAAGGAAAGATCAGGAAAGTGACCTTTGAACTCCTCACGGCTGGAGCTGAGTTTTCAAAAAAAACGAATCAGGCGGTTGGAGCGGTTCTCCTCGGATGTGGTCTTCAAGATGCGATTAAAAATCTTACTCCCTTTGCTGACAAAATATATCTCATCGATGATCCGACCCTTGCCCCTTACAACTCCGATGCCTATTTAATCAATATGGCTGCACTGGTTAAAGAAAACCAACCTTCCATCCTCCTGGGAGGGACGACCTCCACCGGGAAGGACCTTTTCCCGAGGTTGGCTATGCACCTCCAAACGGGTTATGTGCCTGACTGCACGGGCTTGGCCATAGAAGAGAATGGACATCTCGTGTCCACGCGGCCCCTCTTCGGTGGAAAGGTCTTTGCAGAGATGGTTTTTTCCGAAGCCAGGCCCCAGATGGCTACGGTAAGGAATAACACTTTTATCGTTAGCGAAAGCCTTAATAAATCCGCACAGGTCATCCCGGTCTCCCCTCACATCGATCCTTCTTCGTTAAAGAAGAAAGTCATCGGCCTGGAGAAAGCAGCCGGAACCAAATTAGATATTACAGAAGCCGAAATTGTTGTGGCAGCAGGCAGGGGGATCAAACGACCTGAAAATTTTAAGATCATCGAAGCATTAGCCGATGTGCTCAATGCATCCGTGGGGACAACCCGCGCGACGGTTGATGAGGGGTGGAGGGATCAGAAGGATCAGATCGGAAAGAGTGGCAAAAATATCTCCGCCAAACTCTACATGGCCTTTGGGATTTCGGGAGCCATCCACCATGTCCTGGGCATTGGTACATGTAAAACAGTCATAGCTGTGGATACCGATCCGAACGCCCTCATCTTCAATTATGCAGACTATGGGATCGTCGGAGACCTCTTCCAGATTGTGCCAGTTCTTACAGAGGAATTGAAAAAAGTTTTGTCCAACGAATAATTTTATAATAGCGAAAACCATTTCTCCCTCTTCAAACCTATCTTGAAACGAACTGGCCATTCTATTGAAACGCCTTGATTTACTACTACTTATTGCCACTGCCTCATTATCAATCCAGAAATTCAAAAAGAAAATATCTTGATTTTTCGCTGTAATTTTTGTAGGTTAGATCATCTTTGTTGAGAGGATGATATAGGTAACGGACGGTCCACAGAGCAATTGTTTTTTTGTCTGTTGGGAAAATCTTTTGATTTCCTCTTCATGGTAATCTAAAATGTAAACCAACAAATCGGGAGGATTAAGAGATGTTTGACAGAATCACCTTTGACCCTGAGATCATGGGAGGCCGGGCCTGCATTCGGGGGATGAGGATCCCCGTTTCCGTCATTGTGGGGCAGATCGCACATGGCGCCAGCTTCGAGGAAATCCTGGCGGGATATCCAGACCTGGAGAAAGAGGATGTCCAGCAGGCAATTGAATATGCGGCATGGCTGGCACAAGAACAGGTCTATAGCCTGTAAGGGGCAAAAATGCGGTTTCTTGCTGATATGGGTGTAGATATCAGAGTTGTGGAGTGGCTCCGTAACAATGGCCATGATGCGAAGCACCTGCGTGAAGAAGGACTGCTTCGGATGCCCAATGGTGAGATCTTTGCGAAGGCTATTGCTGAAAACCGCATCATTATAACATTTGACCTTGATTTCGGGGAAATCGTTGCCCTATCAAAAGGAAAAAAGACGAGCGTCATTCTGTTTCGTTTACATAACACGAGAACCACTTATATCCTTCGCCAATTATCTGCGGTGTTAAGGGATACAGCCAATGCTTTGGAGGAAGGGGCAGTGGTAGTTGTTGAAGAATCCCGCCATCGTGTGCGCTCCTTTCCACCAATTAAGATGCACGATTAGTTTTCTACAATAAGACAAAAACGGGCAATAATTAGATTTTCTCAAAAAGAGATCCCGGAGCTACTCCGAGAGTGATTGATGCCCGCGCATGATATCATTGACAACCATAATGAGAAGTTGGTTGACCACATCAATCGCATCCTCGTACTACCCGGCTATTCCATTGAAACGCCTTGATGTAATACAACTTATTGGCGCTACCTCACTATTAACCCAGAAAAGCAAAAAGGAAACATCTTGATTTTCTGCTGTATTTTTTGTAGGTTAGATCATCTAAAGGGTGATTCATATTCTCACAGGCCCACAACAATTAAAAGTTAAGGGGAAATGAGGTTTCTGAATAGAAAAAATAAGTGAACGAATTCAGCAACGTCCTCTGGATTCCAAGAGTAGTTTCAATTGGCCTGATTGATCGGACACCTGTCCACCCGCGGGAGGTCTTTGCTGATGTATTGTCGGATCGCGCTTCTGCGATCATCGTCGCGCACAATCACCCTGCTGGCGACCTTAAGCCCTCCGCGTCCGATGTTGATGTGACCAATCAACTCAAAGCGGCAGGGTCGGTTGTCGGGATTACGCTGTTGGACCACATCATCTTCAATCGGAACAGCTACTTCAGCTTCCTAGAAGCGGGCCGCCTGTGAATGTACGTCATGGTAGGATCAGGCAATCGTAATATCGTTTTTAAGCCCCCTAAAATGTTGGGGGACATATCTCGTATTCTTTTTAAATAACAAATAGATACCAACTAATTATTTAAGAACTCCAGTGCCATCCATAAAAAAGTTAGCCCTGCCGAGGCTTGACTCATAGGAAAATGAGGTTGGATGATGGAAGTGGTAGTTAAAATTAAAAAAAGATGACCACGTGGAGCTGAGATGCTATCTCAGTATCTTTATGTTTTTCTTGATGAAGCGGGAGATTTTA
>JBFMAE010000340.1:0-15991 GCA_040756085.1 Thermodesulfobacteriota bacterium
CGATGCGAGATTGATATCCATTATGAGAATATCCAAAGAGAGATGCAAAACATTTTTAAAACCATTGGCATTGCCGCTTAGTCATATCGACAATCTTTTGTCGATATCAATTCCCTAAGGGCCCTAATATAATAGCAATAATTATTCCCCTATTCTTGTATTTCATAAGTGGGGCAAAAAGTCGTAGTATTTGAATTTTGGTTCGATATAGATGGCATTTTGTCACACATTTATTTAAAAAGGTGTGTCATTTTTTCCATCTTTTTTATAGATTTTGGATTTAAGGGGGATAGATAGAAGAGGGAAAAAAATAACCTATTGAAATCACTATAATTTTAAAAAGTGGCCCCAAACCTTCATAAGGAAGATTGGCACGAAATTTGATATATAATTTATCTTATGAAGGAAAAGATTAAATGGGCCTTTATCGTAGATAAGGACGAGTTTGTTCGGCTCAGCTTAAATAAAATTTTGAAAAAATATGGATTCCATGTGGAAGAGATCGAAGATTTTTCTCAGTTAGAAAGAAGAAAAAATGATGTTAAGGGAGGAATAATCTTAGCGGATGTGGAGATTGAAGTTTTGGAGAGGTGGCTCCACATGCTGAGAAAATGGAATGATCGTTTCATCCTGATGACCCCTTTGGTCACCGATGAGCTCACTCTACGTTTAAAAAAAGTAGGCATTCATCGCATCCTCAAGAAACCGGTTGAACCAAGATACTTGAGGAGAGTGATCCGGGAGATTTCATTCCCCGATGAAGTAAAGGTTCCTTCATTGGGTAAAAAGGGGGAGGGTTCCCGATTTAATCAGAAAGGAGGTGAAGACAAATGAAGAAGTGGATCTTTCTCTTTCTTGCGATGGTTTTGGTCATCAATGTCGCCACAATGGGGATTGGGTGCAAAGCCAAGGAGGCACCAAAGCCAGCAGCCAAAGAGGAGGTGAAACCTGCTGAGGCGCCAGCTCCGGCTGCGCCTGCTCCAGCTCCAGCAGCACCTGAAGCAACACCTAAAAAGTAAGCTGGGACAGTGGATAGGTTGTGATGTTTGAAGAAAAAATTTTTGTTGATTGAGTATTTGGCGCCCCCTCTTGGAGACAAAGGGGGGCGCCAACAGAATACCATGAGCTTTAAAGATTCTCTGGTGGGGTAAATATTATTCGACGTCAACGCAAAAAGAAGAAAAGGTGCACACCTGCTATTCAGGAAAGAGGACATTTCCCTTGTCTTGCAGGAGGTATCGGAATGATATCTCCTTTTTTATTTTCTGAGAAGACGGACCAGGTAGCTGTCCCATGTCCTGCGGATGGGTGTGCAGGAAGGAGCGAAGATGGAGCCTGCTTCAGACCCTAATTTGTCTGTCCCGCTGAGGGGGACAGAAAAGACCTTGCAACTTTTTTTGTTTCCCGTTCCGACAGAACGGAGAAAGGTGCCCATCCTCCGCAGAAGCTCTGCTTCGGAGGATGGGGAGGAGACAAAAGAGGTCATCCCTCCGCTGGGGAGGGATGTTTCAGAGAAGGAATGGAATGACTGGAGATGGCAGCTTCGACATCGGATCACCACCCTTGAGCAGATGAAGGAGATCATTCAACTCACCCCCGAGGAGATCGAAGGGATCAGACATTCAAAAGGGAGATTGGCTTTAGCCGTGACCCCATATTTTGCGAGCCTGATGGACCCGGTCAATCCCAGCTGTCCCATCCGGAGGCAAGCGATCCCTCGGGTTGAAGAATGCCATCTTTCAAAAAATGATATGGTTGATCCCTGTGGAGAGGATAAGGATTCCCCTGTACCGGGTCTTGTCCACCGCTACCCGGATCGAGTGCTCTTGCTCGTTACCGATCAATGCGCCGTCTATTGCCGGTACTGTACTCGAAGGCGATTAGTGGGGAGCAATGAACGGTCCATCACCCAAGGAAATTTTGAGGAAGTCCTGAAGTATCTGAAGAGCCACCGGAAGGTTCGCGATGTCCTCCTATCCGGAGGCGATCCGCTTCTCCTGGAAAATGAGAGGCTGGAAGAGATTTTAAGCCGATTGAGGGCGCTTCCTCATATCGAACTCCTCCGGATCGGAACGAGAGTTCCGGTGACCCTTCCTCAGCGAATTACCGGCGGGCTGGTGAGGATGTTGAGAAAATATCACCCCCTCATGATCTCCATTCATTTCACCCACCCCAAGGAGATCACCGATGCGGTGAAAAAGGCCTGTAGCGACCTGGCGGATGCGGGCATCCCTCTGGGAAGTCAGACCGTGCTTCTCAAAGGAATTAATGATAAACCTTATATTATGAAAAAGCTGGTTCAGGAACTCCTCAAAATTCGGGTCCGCCCCTATTATATCTATCAATGTGACCTGGCCATGGGGACGGAACATTTTCGCACCTCGGTCGCCACTGGGATTCAGATCATAGAAAAATTACGCGGTCACACGACGGGTTATGCCGTTCCTACTTATGTTGTCGATGCACCCGGTGGGGGAGGAAAAATCCCTGTCGAGCCTGATTATGTCGTCTCGAGGGGAAAAGGGAAAATTGTTTTGAGAAATTATGAGGGGAAGGTGTTCGAGTATCCAGAGCCGAATATCATTGAATTTAAGAAATCCAGGTCCGTTGGGGAAGAAAAGGTTGTTCCAAAGAAGGTGATGGCTTAAAAGAGGAAAGAATATGGAAGGATCTGCGTTAAAAGTGGCTGTACTGTACAACCTATTTGAACGACTCCAGAAAGGGGAGGAGAAGGATGCCCTGGCAGAGGATGCCATCATCGAAGAGATTGGAGCAGTAGAACATGCAGTCCTTTCTCTCGGCCACCAATGCTTTGTGATGGCCATTCAAGATGACATCCATCCGGCCATCCACTGGTTGAAGGAGATCCAACCCGATGTCGTCTTCAACTTGTGCGAAAGTGTTTACGGGAATTCCTGCTGGGAGATGAATATCCCTGCCCTGATGGACCTTTTTCGAATTCCTTACACGGGGTCCCCTCCTCTCACCTTGGGATTGTGTCAAGACAAAGGGAAGGTGAAGGACATCCTTATGTCCCAAGGCATCCTGACCCCCCGATATAAAATCTTCGATCGGGGGGTCAACCATGTCAAAGGGAATATCTTTCCCATCATCGTCAAGCCCCTTCATGAAGATGGGAGTCTGGGGATTTCCAGGGGAAGTGTGGTATTCGACGATGAGACGTTGAGCAAGCAGATTCAGTATGTGATCGAGAAATACCATCAACCTGCCTTGGTGGAAGAGTTCGTTGATGGCAGAGAGCTGAACGTCGGTTTGATGGAGACCAATGGAAAGGTGGGAGTCCTTCCTATCTCAGAAATCGACTATTCGGAGTTTCCAGAAGGGGTTCCCAAAATATGCGGATATGAGGCCAAGTGGATTACAGAGAGCATCGAATATCAAAAATCAAAACCCATCTGTCCTGCTCCTTTGGAATGGGTGGTGAAAAAGAGGGTTGAACATGTTGCTGTGAAGGCCTTTAAACTGTTCGGATGTCGGGATTATGCGAGAGTAGATATCCGCATTGACAGGGATGGAAAAATCTATGTGTTGGAAGTGAACCCCAACCCAGACATTTCTCCCCAATCCGGGATGGCCCGCGCCATCAAAGTCCAGGGACTGACTTATGAGGAATTCGTCGGCATACTGCTTGAGAGAGCACTTCAAAGAAAAGATTCGGAGATGAGGAGATAGGGAGATACGGGGATTTACCAAAACAAAAAAATACACTGAAATAATATTCATGCCATTTGCCAATAACGTCCTCCCCTTTCCTACTCACGTGTAGAATCTTGAAAATTTATTAATCTAAGCTATTTTGGCACCTCATCTTCCCATTATCCCATTTCACCATCCATTCTCTTAGAAGGGGACAATGGCAATCCTTCCAAGGGTTATCCTTAAGAGAGGCAGAGAGAAACCGGTATTGCGGGGACACCCCTGGGTCTTTTCAGGAGCGGTCGCAAAGATAGAGGGAGAGGTTTCTCCTGGGGATGTTGGAGAGGTTTACTCCGGGGAAGGGGAATTTTTAGGCATGGGGCACCTCAATCCCAACTCCCAGATCATCCTCCGCCTCCTGACAGAAAAAAGAGAAGAGATTGGAGATCATTTTTTTAGAGAACGCATATCCAAGGCGACCACCTTAAGAGAAAAATGGCTTAGGGGAAAGACCAATGCCTATCGGGCAGTCAATGGAGAGGGGGACTTCCTGCCCGGACTGGTCGTGGACCGTTATGGGGATATCTTTGTTCTCCAATGTTTGACAGCGGGAATGGAGCGGGTAAAAGGGTTTTTAACCGATTTGCTGGTCAACGATTTCTTTCCTCAAAGTGTCTATGAAAGAAGTGATGTGAGCACGAGGAGAGAGGAAGGATTGCCGGAAACAAGTGGTTTTCTCTACGGAAAGGAGGTTTCAGACCGCATTGAAATAGAGGAATACGGTTGCCGATTTAGAGTCAATGTAAAGGAGGGTCAAAAAACCGGTTTTTACTTGGATCAGAGGGAGAATCGCCTTGCATTGGAGAGAGTTTCTTCCGGGAAGAGAATTTTGGACTGTTTTTGCTATACCGGAGCTTTCTCCATTCATGCAGGGGTAGGAGGTGCGAAAGAGGTGACCCTGATCGATTCCTCTGAGGATGCTTTAAATATGGCAGGGGAGCATTTCGAATTGAACCGTCTGGAGAAAATACCCCATCACGTGATCCGAGGAGATGTTTTTGAAGTGATGAGAAACCTGGAACACGGATATGATATCGTCATCCTCGACCCTCCCCCTTTTGCAAAAAAGAAAGGACATCTTCACCGTGCCTCAAGGGGATATAAAGACCTCAATCTTTCGGCCTTCCGTTTGTTGAAGAAGGAGGGCCTCCTCTTCACCTTTTCTTGCTCCCATCATATAAGTTGGAATCTCTTCCAGAAAATTGTATTTTCCGCAGCGGTGGATGCAGGGAAAAGGGTTCAACTCTTAAGCCGAATGGGACACCCTATCGACCACCCGATTCATCTATCCCATCCCGAAGGGGAGTATCTAAAAGGTCTGGTCTGCAGGGTATTGTAAGTCCTTGACCGGTCAATGAGATTCGGTTAATATAAATTATTTATTTTGGAGGAGATTTAATTTGGTTGACCTTTTAGGAGATCTAAAGAGAACAGACTATTGTGGAGATCTGCGTAAGACGGATGTAGACCGTGAGGTGATCCTTCTGGGATGGGTTCAGCGGAGAAGAGACCTGGGGGGACTTATCTTTGTTGAACTCCGAGACCGACAGGGGATCGTACAGGTGGTCTTCAACCCTGAAGTAAACGCGAAAGTACATGAAAAAGCCCAATTTCTTCGAAGTGAATATGTCGTGGGGATTATTGGAACAGTGGTTTTGAGGCCCGAAGGAACGGAAAATCCAAAATTAGAGACAGGAGAGATTGAGGTCATTGCGAAAGAACTGAAGATTCTCAATGTTTCTAAGACCCCTCCCTTCCTCATCGAGGATGAGGAAGAGGCGGCTGAGAATACTCGTCTGAAATACCGATATCTGGACTTGAGAAGACCGAGGCTTCAACGAAATTTAATGCTCCGACATCAGGTGGCGAAAGAGGTGCGAAATTACTTTGATCGATTGGGGTTTTTGGAGATTGAAACACCGATGCTCACCAAAAGCACCCCTGAAGGGGCCAGGGATTTCTTAGTTCCCAGCCGACTCGATCCCGGCTATTTTTACGCCCTTCCTCAATCTCCTCAACTTTTTAAACAGATTCTTATGGTCTGCGGCCTGGATCGGTACTTTCAGATTGTCCGATGCTTTCGGGATGAAGACCTCCGTTCGGATCGCCAGCCTGAATTTACCCAGATTGATGTGGAGATGTCCTTCGTCACCGTTGAGGATATCCGGAGGACAATGGAAGGGTTGATGGCCCATATCTTTAGAGAGATTTTGGGGGTAGCGTTGGAAACTCCATTCCCTGTCCTGACCTATGATGAGGCTATGAATCGATATGGGGTGGATAAGCCCGATATCCGATTCGGAATGGAATTAAGAGATGTTTCCGACCCCTTGAGGAACTCATCGTTCAAGGTGTTCCGGGATGTCTTGGAAGGGAAGGGGATCATCAAGGCGATCAATGTGAAAGGAGGGGGTTCCTTATCACGCAAAGAGATCGATGATCTCACTTACTTCGTCCAGGCCTTTGGTGCTAAAGGATTAATTTCGGCAAAAGTGAGTCAGAACGGATGGCAGTCGCCGATTCAGAAATTTGTCACAGAGGAGGAGAAGAAGGCTATAGTACAAACCCTGAATGCCATGGAGAATGATCTGATTCTCTTCAACGCCGGTGTCCCGAAAGTGGTCAACCAGTCCTTAGCCAACCTTCGTCTTCATCTCGGTGAGAAGTTAGGTCTTATCTCTGAAGATCAATATCGTTTTGTCTGGATCCTCGATTTTCCTCTTCTGGAATATGATGAAACAGAAAAACGTTTTGTGGCCGTTCATCACCCCTTCACCGCCCCAAAGGATGAAGATATTCCGAAATTGAAAGAACATCCAGAGTTGGTCAAAGCAAAAGCTTATGACCTAGTATTGAATGGATCTGAAATCGGAGGGGGAAGTATCCGTAATCATCTTAGGGAGATACAATCTCTCCTTTTTGAAAAGTTAGGCATGAGGGAAGAGGAGGCCAGGGAAAGGTTTGGGTTTCTCTTGGAAGCTCTCGAATACGGAACTCCTCCTCACGGCGGAATTGCCCTTGGGTTTGATCGAATCATCATGATCCTGAGCCATTCGGAGTCTATAAGGGATGTCATTGCTTTTCCGAAGACTCAGAAAGGCACCTGTTTGATGACCGATGCCCCTTCGAGAGTCGATTCGAAGCAGTTGGAAGAACTGTCAATTAAATTAAAGGTATCATAAGATAGAAAAGGAGGAGGAATGACGATCACCCGAAAGAAAAAAACATTTCAGAGTAAATTCGTTATAGGGCCATTCCCTCTCCTGGATATCCAGGAGCCTAACCTTTACCGGCATGCCTTCCCGTACGATGAGGTCTGCCGGGTGGAATTCGACAACAAATTTGTTTTTTTCGATCCGCCCGAAGAGATCTTCATCACGGATACCACCTTCCGGGATGGGCAACAGGCCAGGCCTCCCTATTCCGTCGAGCAGATCGTTGACCTCTTCGATATGCTCCATAAATTAGGGGGCACCAACGGCGTGATCCGGCAATGTGAATTCTTCTTATACAGCGAGAAGGACAAAGAAGCAGTCCGTGAATGCCAGGAGAGGCATTACCGCTACCCGGAGATTACGGGATGGATCCGTGCGGTCAAGGAAGATTTTAAACTGGTCAAGGAGATGGGGTTGAAAGAGACGGGCATTCTCACCTCGGTTTCAGATTACCACATTTTTTTAAAACTGAAGAAGAATAGAAGGGTGGTGCTCAGAGAATACCTCTCCATTGTCTCTGCTGCCTTGGATCTGGGGATCATCCCACGATGCCATTTTGAGGATGTGACGCGGGCCGATATCTATGGCTTCTGTGTCCCTTTTGCCCAAGATATCATGCGCCTTTCTGAAGAGGCAGGACTTCCGGTGAAGATTCGACTTTGCGATACCATGGGCTATGGGGTGCCCTACTCAGGGGCTGTCCTTCCCCGTTGCGTTCCAAAGATTGTCAGGGCGATGATCGATGATGCTGGTGTTCCTTCTGAGTATCTCGAGTGGCATGGCCACAATGATTTCCACAAAGGTTTCATCAATGCCACCACCGCATGGCTTTATGGGTGTTCTGCTGCTAACGGGACTCTTTTGGGCTTTGGAGAGAGGACAGGGAATACACCCATTGAAGGGCTGATCATCGAATATATCAGCCTCCTGGGACAAAACAACGGTGTGGATACCACGATGATCACGGAGATACGAAACTATTTTGAGCGGGTCATCGGTCTCCATATTCCTCCGAATATGCCTTTTGTAGGAGCCAACTTTAATGCCACAAGTGCGGGGATCCATGCGGACGGGATTCTGAAGAACGAGGAGATCTACAATATTTTTAATACGGCTAAAATTCTCAACCGGCCCATCTCCATCTCCGTCAACGATAAATCAGGGCTGGCAGGGATTGCTCAATGGATCAATTCTCACTTTGCCCTGACCGGAAAAGACCGGATCGAAAAGACCCATCCGGGAGTGGCAAAGATCAACCGGTGGGTCACCAAACAATATGAAGATGGAAGAACGACGGCCATCTCAGATCAGGAGATGGATAAGGTGACCCGGAAATACCTCCCAGAGATCTTTGTTTCCGAGTTTGATATGCTAAAGGCGAGGGCCCGAGAAATGGCTTACCACATCATCGAGCGGGTGATTGAAGAACCTGGAATGAAATCAATGGACCCAGAACAGATGGAGCCCATCTTACAATCTCTGGTGGATGAGTATCCCTATTTGCAATACGTCTATGTCGTCAATATACATGGAATAAAGATTACAAAGACCGTCTGCCAACCAGTGGATCAAGCCAAATATACCCATGTAGGAATAGGAGAAGACTACTCGGACCGCCCATGGTTCATCGAACCCCTGAAAGATGGCAAAATTCATGTCACCGATCTTTATTCTTCAAAGCATACGGGTGCACTCTGTATTACACTCTCCGGGCCAATCCGAAATGAAATGGGAGAGATCAAAGGGATCCTGGGCCTCGATATTCGATTTGAGGATTTGACCAAGAGTGAGGGAGAATAGTTCTTTTTAGCTTCTCTCCTCTTGAGGGAGAGAAAGGTGGGGAAGAGAGGTATTATTGACAAAGATAGAGTGAAATGGTAGAAAAATTAGGCCATGAGGAAAAAGAGGAAAGGAGGTGGTTGGATGGGAATTTCAGATCGGTTAAAAGGTCGATTTTTTAGACAAGTTCTTATAAGTGCAAAGGGGAGGAAAAAATCATGAGAAAAATAAGAAAGCATACAATAATGGGGATAGGAATAGCTATAGTAGCAGCTATTGTCACAGGTATGCTCCCCGTAAGAGCACCCGCCGCCGAAAAACAAATGTGGAGATGGGGGACCGCCGATCCAGGGAGCTATGGTTATAGAGTAGCCGTTTTCATGGCAGATTTCTTGCGAAGGGGTATGCCGAATTACGACGTTACCGTTTACCCGTACGTTTCAACCACCGCTAACATCAAGAGCTTTCTCCTGGGTGAGCTGGAAAGCGTGTATCTGGCCGAGCCTGGATTGAGAGACTTGTACTCGTTTACAAAGGCGTATAAGGATTTTGAACCCCAAGTAAAGGAAATGCCAGTCCAGTCTTTCTGGAGCTACACCATGGAAACACACATATTAACTTTACCGGAGAGAAAAGACAAATTTCGTACCTGGGAGGATTTAGACGGCAAGAAAATCTTCATGACTACGGCGGGATATATGAACCATATCAACATCTTCAGAGCTATGAGGGACATCTGCGGTCTGAAGATTACGCACGTAGAAGTTGATTCGGCAAAGGTTGCGGATGCTCTAAGAGCGGGTACGATAGACGCCGTGGCAAGTTACACAACGGCTTTGGTATCGCTGCCTACCTGGGCTAAGACGCTTGATGTCGCCACCCCACTGCAGGGAGTGAACCCAAGCCCGGAACAAATCAAGAAGCTAACAGCGGCAGGTTTTGCCCCTGCGAAGATTGACATGAAGAAAGCATATACGAGAGACCTCGGAGTGGATGTACTCTATGGCGTGCCTTTTTACTTCGGTTACCACCACGGGCTCCGTTTCGCGGAAGAGGGCGTTTATAAAGCACTCAAAGTATTTGAAGCCGCAACTGAGCTACCCAAGTTAGACCCTGGTTTCGGACCATTAGCCAAAGACTTCGCTGGTTTCCAAGTCCTGGGGATAAGGAGCATACCCGAGATTCCAGTACATCCGGGATTGGCGAGATATCTGAAGGAAAAGGGCTTATGGAACCCAGCCTGGGTAATAGCCACTAAGGAGACGATCAAGGCAGCGATAGAGGCGATGAAAGCTAAAGCGCGCTGAACTTTTAACGTAGTAATATTAAGGGATTATAATAGTGAACTCACTCCTGTAAAACTCCAATAAGGGGTGAGTTCACCCTTCTTAAGTTACACCGTGAGTGGGTGAAAAGATGAAAAAAAATCCATTGCCAGATGAAATGCATTCACTGGCTGAAATGCGTAAATTCTTAATTCCCTGCTTTCTTATAGCAACTATCGTATATTTAATATTTTCGCTCCATTATTTCACAACCGGCTTAGGAGGCGCGATGCTCTTAGCCGTAACTTTAGTCCCGATAGCATACGTTATGTATGTGTTGAACTTCCTTGCTTCTGGAAAGCTGCTATACCCACGTCTAAGACTTAAAGTCAATATTGCCATAGCCAGCGTCTACATCGCTATGTGCATCTTTTCCCTAATATACATGAGAGCGGAGTATGACGCCCTCATTTATTTGAGAGCTGGTTTCTATAACACCCCTGACAAAATCGTAGGAGTGATGATGCTTGGTCTCGTGCTCGAGTATTCCAGACGGGAGCATCGTGTACTCTTTTATCTAATCCTGTTTCTCATGCTTTATTCCGTTTACGGGTGGGTTTTCCCAGGTATATTTGGTCATCCCGGAGTCTCCTGGATAAGAGTAATAACATCTTCTTCCGTTGAGATCAAATTGGGCCTATTCGGAACTTATTCGCAAACCGGGGTAGGCGTTATCGCAGCATTTTTCATGTTTTTGGGCATTGCGCAGGGATTTGGTATTCAAGAGTCTATTATCAAAACTTTCACCGGGATACTTGCTAAGCGTAGAACCCTCATTCCACAAACGGCGGTGGTTACTTCAATGGCTATCGCTACCTGCAGTGGATCGGGAGCAGCGAATGTAGCCATAACCGGCCAGTACACTATACCGTTGATGAAAAGAGCAGGGTTCCCCCCTCTTTACGCTGGTGCTGTGGAAGCTTCGGCTTCGCTAGGAGGCTTGCTCATGCCACCAGTCATGGCAATAGCTGCTTTCCTCATGGCTGACTTTCTAGGAGTGAGTTATTTCGAGGTTATAGCTCGAGGCTATGCGCCAGCACTCATTTTCTATGCTATCATAGCCACATCGGTTTACCTCTTTACACTACGCTATGTGCGGGGAGGGAAAAGTAGCCCAAATTCAGGACCGGCTTCCGTTATCCAAAGATTCTCCAAAATAGAGGTCGTCAACACAGCCATTTTCTTCACCTTCATCGGACTTTTGATCTATTTGATGGGTGGGCTTTGGTATGAGGCATCAAGAGCCGCACTTAACATTGCGATCGGTCTCTTTATCACCGCCTCCGTACTCCGCATGTATCTCTATAGTGGGACGATCTCAGATAAAATAATGGAATGGGGTAGGTGTTTGCGCGGAGCCGTAGAGGCATTTGCTGGTGTCACCGCTCCGCTGGTTCTCTTGCTCGCCATGCTCGGTGTGATGGTAAATCTGTTTGTGGTTAGTGGATGGATGCTTAAGCTGATGGGGCTACTGGCGACGGTCGGAGAATTCCATGTCTTAGCCCTTATCGGAGTGGGGTTCGCAATTGGGGTCTTCTTAGGGCTGGGAATACCTCCATCGGCCTGTTACATAGTCTCAGCCGTGATAGTCATCCCGCCTATGGTACGATTCGGGATCAACCCTTGGGTAGCTCATTTCTTCTTATTTTTCATAGCGATAATATCCGAATATTCGCCACCAACCTCACTCGTAGCTGCGGTTGCTTCCCGTCTGTCAGGGGCCTCCTTCATGGGGACGATGTTGCTAACGCTGCATATATCTCTTCCATTTTTCTTCCTCACATTCTCGATTTTCAATTGGGATATTTTGGTGTTGGAGCCAGGTTTAGCACAACTGACTGCTCTGGGTGTGCTAATGATTGGATGCTTGACAGCAGCTGCCGCCATCCACGGTAAACTTTTTGAACGTAAAAGGCATGACCTTTCTTCAAGGTTTTTGGTCTTGCTAGTGGCGCTATTTATCTTGTTCTATCCTAAAGGTATCCTTTCGGCATTGGCATTGATACCAGCCGTGGCTATGATAGTCCTCGTGATCCGCCGGACCCCAAGAATATTGGTATCTTCTTAGGATTGCTATATTCGCTCCGCGATGCTTGACTATAAGGCCGGTAAGGAAAAGACTTTTAAGGGTTGGAGGTGACGAAGTTCTAACGATTTCGTAAAAGAAGAGGAGACCACCTCTGAAGGTTTCGAATCTTCTCAAGTTCTCTCACTTGATCCACTATTTTTAGACGTCTTTCTTTTATCATGAACCGACTGCTCAGATCGTAAAATTTTTCGATCATTTCTTCCCAGGACAGGGGATTTTCAGGATCGCCCTTGGGATATTCAATCTTTGTGAAATATCTTTTTCCATCTTTCGTTAAAATTTCTGCAGTCGCGCACCACTGTTTAGGAAAAGTTCTATCCAAATCAGGGTCTACAATACATTCAACACATCTCATCAGTTGCTTTACCTTTTCTGACCTTATTTTGGAGAGTTGAAACTCTTCCAGACCTGCTTTTCTATAAAGAAGCGCTACAGCCGCACCAAAGGGCATGCTGAATTGGGCATCCACAATCGATTGAGGACGATATTTGTTTTCTATCGGTTCAGCAATGAGATGGGCACCGGCTCGCAAAAGCCCTAACCTCATCTTTTCCACCTGATCTGGCTGAAGGCCATTCTCCTTCACAATTTTCAAGATTCCATCGATTGGGGGTTGCATGTAGCGGCAGCAAGCATGAGGTTTCACCGATGTATGAAGAATCTCGAACTCAGAACCAATCCCTTCTAAGACCTTATTGGGATCGGCTCCGTTGGAATAGGCATGAAGAAAACCATCCCTGCCTTCAAGGATGGACGTAGGACCTCGAAACCCATTCCTGGCTAATTGGGCTGCAATCATCCCGCTATGAGCAGCCCATCCTGCATGAAAACGTTTTGTCCATGCTCCTTGAGCCAAATACTCCATGGAACCAGCTGCCTGGCTACCAGCGATTCCCATAGCACTCACCATTCTTTCCTCTTTTAGGCCCATGAGCTTTGAGGAGGCGATACTCGATCCAAAAGTCCCGCACGTTGCTGTAGGATGAAAACCCCGTTTGTAACTGTTTTCTGGCCCAAGGGCCTTCCCTAAACGGACCATGACCTCGTAGCCCAAAATCACCGCCTCGATAAAACTCCTTCCATCAGCGCCTACCATTTCACTGGTAGCTAAGGACGCAGGAAAGACGACCACCCCTGGATGAAGAGAGGCTTCATTGTTAACGTCATCCAGTTCGATGGCATGAGATGAAGTTCCATTAGCCAGAGCAGCATAGAGATAGGGAGCCTTTTCCCTAGTCCCAATGATCACTCCTTTCTCAGGGCCTCGGCCGATCCCCCTCACAAATCGATACATACTCTGAGAAGACTCCTCCTGAGAACCCCGGCAAGCTACTCCAATAAAGTCAAGAAAAAAATATTTAGCACGGTCTATGACTTCTTCTGAAAGCTGGCGAAACTTCAATTCACTGCAATATCTAACAAGTTCCTGTGTGATCCTCATAAAATTCCCCTTTATCGAAGCGTCCCTTCATAGGTAGTAGTCAATTGGTGCTTTCTCACCAAAGGGTTTGAATAATCTGGAAGTAAAATGGGAGATATCCTCTTCCGATCAACCCCCATTTCCTCTAATTCTTTATGGAATTTCCTTACATGATCCAGTGTGAATCGACCGTCCTTTGCTCTTTCCTTGGCATAATGGGCAGCGTTCTGACCAGCAATCCTCCCGAAAACGAGAACATCCAGGAGAGAGTTTCCTGCCAATCGGTTCTCACCTTGGACTCCACCGGTTACCTCCCCGGCTGCATAGAGGCCTGGGATAACAGTTTCTCCCGTTTCATTAAACTTCAAACCCCCGTTCTGGTAGTGGAGTGTTGGATAAATGAGGATGGGCTCCTTCGTAATATCAATTTCATATCTTTTAAAGATCTTATATCTCCCGATGAAATTCTTCACCAAAGCTCCCTCTCCAAGAATGAGATCAATCATTGGGGTATCAAGCCAGACTCCAACCTTGCCCGCAGGGGTAGGAATCCCTTTCCCAACCTGGAGACATTCCCTGATGATCGAAGCTGCACAGGCATCCCTTGCCTCGCGCTCAAAGACAAATTGATCTCCGTCGATGTTAAGAAGATGGGCACCTGCTCCTCTGAACTTCTCAGTAATGAGAAGCCCTTCTGCCTGTTCAGGGAAGATTGCACCGGTTGGGTGGTACTGAGTAGTATGAAGAAGGCAGACTTCTAACCCAGCCCGGTAACCAAGCACGAGTCCATCTCCTGTCGCCCCATAGTGGTTGGTCGTCATGAAACCACCAATATGAAGCCGACCAGAGCCCCCCGTCGCCAGAATGACAGCCTTTGCTTTGACTAAATGATACTCCTCGGTTTCTAAATTATAAAGAATAGCACCTGCACAATGGCCGTGTTCATTGAGGATCAATTCCACAGCAGGCAGAAATTCGAGAACTTCAATCCCCCTCCTGTTTCTAGTCTCATCTCGAACCGTCCGCATGATCTCCGCTCCAGTAATATCTGCTGCCACATGAACCCTCTTCCTGCACGTTCCGCCCAGATGAAACACTTTAAAACTGCCATCCGGATTCTTATCGAACATGGCCCCCAACCCTTCTAACCACTCGAGGATGGATGGGGCTTGTGTTACCAGAGTATAAACCAATTGGGGGACGTTGGCGAAATGTCCACCGCCGATGGTGTCGAGATAATGATAATAGGGAGAATCTTTTCCAGGTTGTGAGGCTACCTGGATGCCACCCTCCGCCATCATTGTATTGGCATCGCCATGCCTGAGTTTTGTTGCAATGACCACTTTCGCACCATACTCTTGGGCCAAAAGTGCTGCAGCTGTCCCCGCCCCTCCCCCACCAATGATGAGGACATCAGTCTCGAAATCAACTTTCGATAGATCGATTCGATCCGGATCAATACGGCTCCACGCTTCCAATATCTCACAGATTTCTGGCGGGATGGCGTAGCCCTTGCTGGGTCCAACCTTCAATTCTCTTAATGATCCTTCCTTGTAGGAAGGGTGGAATCTTCTCAATCGATCTTCTTTTTCGGCAAGGCTCATCTTTGGATATTCCCAACCTTCTTTCTTTTTGGCTAATCGGTGAGGTCGGGTCGCCTCAACTCGTTTGATCAATTGTCTGAGCTCATAAGTATAAGCCATTTCCTATTCCGCTCCTGCCAACTCCCTATTTAATCGATCTGAAAAGAGCTTAAGAAAAGCGATCCGTTTTTCAACGATGCGCTTTGCTTCTTCCGTGTAAAAATTTCCCTCAACCCTCTTAATCAGA
Source organism: Thermodesulfobacteriota bacterium (assembly GCA_040756085.1). GTDB lineage: Bacteria > Desulfobacterota > BSN033 > BSN033 > UBA1163 > JBFMAE01. The sequence goes on from JBFMAE010000340.1 coordinate 15,376, forward strand.
TCATCAATCAATTTGGGAACCTCCTCAACCTTCCCACTAAAACTGTCTTCATGAAGCGCTCTCACAATTCCGCGAATTAATCCCACGGCTCCTACGTATTCAATGGCATCGACATCCTGGAGAATCTTTGCTTCCAGAGTCTGGGGTTCTGGGCCTCCATACCGGCTATGGGCCTCAATGACGTGGAGAATTCTCTTGATCTCATCCTCTTTGAATCCCAGTTTGTCCAAGAAAGCCCGAGCCTTTTGAAGTCCAGCTTCATAATGTTTCTTTCGGTCAATGGGTAGACCAATATCATGAAGAAGAGCAGCCGTAAGGAGAATTTCCATGTCTGCACTTCTTCCCCTTCCAATCTTCTGACACCATTCATAAGCCCTCTCGAGGTGGTCAGTTCCAGCGAACTGTTCTCCTGCCATCTCCTTTCTTGTAAACTCCCTGATCTTTGCCCGATGATCCATCATTTTCTCCGCATATGTTTTATAAGTCTTCAATTATTATAAAATCTTTCTGCTTGAATACAAGAAGAATTTATGCCTCTTCAGTATCTCTTCCATACCTTAATCTATGCGGATCATGTGTAAAAACCTTCCTCTGGCGATTGGTTAATTTTTTGATG
>JBFMAE010000341.1:0-13534 GCA_040756085.1 Thermodesulfobacteriota bacterium
CCCTGTCCGATGGTGAGGTCGGGAAGGTGGGTGTCGCCATCGATACCCTGAAAGACATAGAAATCCTTTTCGACGACATCCCCCTTGATAAGGTCTCCACTTCGATGACGATCAATTCCACCGCAGCTATCCTGCTGGCGATGTATATTGCTGTAGCTGAAAAACAAGGGGTGAAATCCGAAGTTCTTCAGGGAACCATACAAAACGATGTCTTAAAAGAGTACGCTGCAAGAGGAACGTATATCTATCCTCCTATGGAATCGATGCGCATCATCACAGACATCTTCGCCTTCTGTAAAGACCGTGTCCCCCGGTGGAACACCATCAGTATTAGCGGTTATCACATGCGAGAGGCAGGTTGCACGGCTGTCCAGGAAGTGGCCTTTACCCTTGCCGATGGCATTGCTTATGTGGAGGCAGCCATTCGAGCTGGTCTCGATGTGGATTCTTTTGCATCTAGGCTAGCTTTCTTCTTTTGCTGTCATAACAATTTCATCGAAGAGATTGCTAAATTCCGGGCGGTCCGAAGACTCTGGGCAAAGATCATGAAGGAACGTTTCAAGGCAAAGAGAGATGAATCATGCATGGTCCGGTTTCATACTCAGACGGCAGGCTGCACGCTGACCGCACAACAACCCGACAGCAATGTCGTGAGGGTTGCCTTCCAGGCCCTGGCTGCTGTGTTAGGTGGGACCCAATCGCTCCATACCAATTCCCGGGACGAAGCCTATGCATTACCTACTGAGGATTCTGTGAGGCTTGCATTGAGAACTCAGCAAATCATCGCCTACGAGAGTGGTGTTGCCGATATGATCGACCCCCTGGGAGGGTCTTATGCGGTGGAGGCCCTCACCGATGAAATAGAAAAGAAAGCCTTGGAGTATATTGAAAAGATCGATGCAATGGGGGGAGCCATCAAGGCCATCGAATCGGGTTACATTCAGGGGGAGATCGCGGAGAGTGCTTATCAATATCAAAAAGAGATTGAAACCAAGAAACGGATCATTGTGGGATTGAACCAGTTTCAGATTGAAGAGGAACCTCTCAGAGATATCCTCCGTATTCGGCCCGAGGTGGAACAGTACCAGAAGGAAAAACTTTTAAAGGTCAAAAAAGAAAGGGATACTAAAAAAGTGAAGGAGAGCCTCGCCTTTCTCAAGAAAGCAGCCCAGGGCACAGAGAATGTGGTTCCACCTATTTTAGAAGCGGTCAAGGCCTATGCCACCCTGGGAGAAATTTCAGATACCCTGAGGGAGGTCTTTGGGGAATACCGTGAAAGATAACAGTGATGAGTTCGGAGTTCGGAGTTTAAAATAAAAAATCTCCGAACTACGAACTGATTACTCCGAACTCTCGACGGAGGAGAGTATGGCTCGGAAAATTCGAGTGTTGATTGCAAAACCGGGATTGGACGGTCATGACAGGGGCGCAAAGGTAATTGCCCGGGCTCTGAGGGATGCTGGGATGGAGGTGATCTATACGGGGATCCGACAGACCCCTGAACAGATTGCCAACGCTGCCATCCAAGAAGATGTGGATATCGTAGGTCTCTCAAGCCTCTCAGGTGCCCACAACAATCTTTTTCCAAAGATTGTTCAGATTCTTAGAGAGAAAGGGGCGGGAGATATCCTCGTTTTTGGAGGGGGGATCATCCCGGTCGATGATATTCCGGGACTAAAAAAATCCGGTGTCAAAGAGATCTTTTTACCCGGTTCCTCGACAGAAGACATCATTAAATACATTCATGAAAACGTCCACTTGGAATAATGGAATATTGGAATACTGGGTGGAGCCTTTTGGAATAGTGGAAAGTTGGAATTATGGAATAATGGGAAAAACATCTTTTTTTAATCAAAACCCAATATTCCAATATTCCAGGGTTCCATTATTCCGATATTTTTTTCATTATTCCATCATTCCATGGCTATTAACTCTATGCGCCATGTGCATTGTCTAATTAGGAGGATGATAGAATGCTCAAGAAGATCAATCACATTGCCATTGCCGTCAACAATATTGAGGAGGCTGCCAGGTTCTATCAGGATGTCCTAGGCCTCAACCTTTCAGGTGTTGAAGTGGTCACGGCCCAGAAGACCAAAGTGGGTTTCTTTAAGATCGGTGAGTCGAATATCGAACTGGTCCAGCCTGCAGAACCGGATTCTCCTCTCGTCAAATTCTTGGAGTCGAAGGGCCAAGGCATTCATCACATCTGTTTTGAGGTTGAGGATGTGGAAGCAGAAGTGAAGGCCTATCTTGAGAAGGGGGCGACGCTGATCGATCAGAATCCCAGGCCGGGTGCCCACAATACAAAAGTCGCCTTTGTCCATCCCAAATCCACAAGCGGTGTCCTCATCGAACTTTGCGAACTTCCAAAGGGACACTGAAGATTGACCGTTCAACTCCAGGAATGTTGAAGTTGTCTTAAAACATTGTGTCTCAGGGTGGGGAACCCATGTCTCAATATACTGGAAAGCAACATGTGGCCGCAGCGTTTAAAAGAGAGTTCACAGATCGAGTCCCCTACTACCCTATCCTGGGTCATTTCAATGCCAAATTGGCCTCTATCTCTGTTCGGGAATACTTAACGGAGAGCGAAAAATTTGCAAGTGCCCAACTCCTTGCCTATGAAACCTTTCATCCTGATATCGTCGTGATGATGGCAGATCTTCTGATTGAAGCAGAGGCCATCGGCAACAAATTAAAATTTCCAGAAAACAGCATCTGTGTCTCTCAGACCCATGTATTGAAAGATAAAGAAAATCTTAAGAACCTGAAGATCACGAATCCCGAAAAAGATGGGAGGATGCCCTACTATATCGATGCCTGTAAAAAGGTGAAGGAGAAGGTGAAGGATGCACCCGTGGGAAGCGTGGTGTGCGGTCCCTGGTCCATTGCCATCTCTCTGAGAGAAGCAGAAGTCCTGATCCGGGATTGTTCAAAGGATCCCGGTTTCGTCCATTCCCTTATGGAATTCGCCACAGAGGTGGTCTCGAGATACGCTCTTGCCGTCCATTCTAAGTCAGGAGTGGGGGTCAGCTTCTCTGAGGCCCCTGCTTCCTGCAGTCTCATCTCTCCTAAAATTTACCAGGAATTCATCTTCCCCTATCACAAAAGACTGATGGAAGAGATGCATTCAAGAAAGATCGGGGTCACCCTTCACGTATGTGGTTATGTGGATCCTATCATGGAGGATCTCATCCATACTGGCACCGATGCCCTGAGCATCGATGCCAACTCCTCGCTGGCCAGAATGGTGTCAATCAATCAGAAAAGGACCGTCCTCATCGGCAATGTCGATACCCATCTCTTCTATTCCGGCACAAAGGGAGAGATGGAACAGGCAGTGAAAAAGTGCATTGACACCGGAGCAAAGGAGAGTGCTTTTATTCTCTCTACCGGATGTGAAGTGCCTGGGGTAACATCAATAGAAAGAGTCAAATGGTTTATGGAGGCGGCAGAAAAATTTTCCTATTACGCTAAACAATGAATGCCAAATGTCAAAGATCAAATTTCAAATGAAGTTCAAATAACAAAAGTTAACTGTAAGACTATTCATTCCGCAATTCGCAATCCGAAATCCGCAATTCTCAAAGGAGGTTCCTATGTCTGATCTCAAAGGTTTTGAACAGGAGATTCAATCCTATATCAAACCCACCACGTTACCTTTGGCCATTAAACTTCTGACGTCGGAGAAGGAGATTCCGGAAAAGACGAGGAGGCCCCAGAGAGAATTTAAAAAGAGATTTGCCGTTTGTCAGGCGGTGGGAATGGCGAGAAGAATAGGATGGACTTTTGCGATTGGGAAAGAAGATCTTTCTTGTCCTCTGAGCCAGGTGAGTTTGGGGTTTGAAAAAGAATTGCCCTTCTATAAAGAAGGTAATCTTTGCGAAGGAATGGTAACCCGTACAAAAGAAGCAGGACAGCGAACAGAAGCCGCTGTTCCAAAATTCGAATACGGGCGTTATAAATACATCCTTATCGGGCCCGCTGGCCGAGCCGATTATGAGCCTGATGTCATTCTCGTCTATGGAGATTCAGCCCAGATCATGAGGTTCGTCCACGCGGCCCTCTTCGAGGAGGGAGGTACTCTCACCTCTCATTTTATGGGACGTTATGACTGCGCTGATTACACCGCCGGTGTGATGCATTCAGGAAAATGCCAGGTCATCCTTCCCTGTAATGGGGATCGGGTCTTCGGAATAGTCCAGGATTTTGAAATGGCGTTTGCCATCCCCTACAACCAAATCGATAAGATAATCACCGGACTCCAGGGAACCCACAAAGGAGGGGTCCGTTATCCCATCCCCTTCTTTATGAACTGGGAGGCCACCTTTCCACCGAAATATGTTGAACTCGAAAAATTATGGAGAGAGGGAAAGGAATGAAGAGGGCGAATTCTCCTCTCCATCTGATCTTGTTTGACTTTAAAATAGGAGTTTTTTATAATCCACCCATTAAAAAGAATAAAAAATAGATAAGGAGATTGGAGATGGGAATCAAGGTTGATCCTTTTAAATGTACTTCATGTATGGCCTGCGAAATGGCCTGCGGTTATCACAGAGATGATGGATTCGCTCTGCTTTCGTCCTGTATCATGGTCACTCGGGGAAGGGAGAAGAAAGATTATTCTGTCGTGGTCCTGAAGGAAGAAGAAAACCTGGTAATCGCCAGGCCAGAAGGATTGGAAATTCGGAGAATCGGTGCGGTGGGAGAGGAGGCCGGAGCTGACCAAAGCAAAGGCGATGCCTCAGCAAAACCACTCTTGTTGAGAGAACCCTGTGATCTATGCAGCGATCGAGAGGATGGGCCACTTTGTTTACAGTTCTGTTCAGTAAATGCTATCTCAATGGATTAAACCTCGTTAGAAATGACAGGGTTTAAATTCTGCCATTTTCTGAAAGGTGTTTAAATTTCGAATACCTCGTTAAAAGCAGGGCTTTCTAACGGGGTAAAGGAGAGATGAAATATGGAATATTTATCAACAAACAAAATAGCAATCATTGATTTGGCGAGTTCTAAAATCACCGACCAGGAACTGGATGAGGATTTGGTGAAAGAGAAGATAGGTGGAGCTGGGCTCACAACGGTTCTCTATGAGCAATATCAGGATGAGGATCCAATTGTCTTGGGAACAGGACTATTGACCGGTACCCTTACTCCTGCATCGGCTTTAGGTATGATCACGGCAAAAAGCCCCTTAACTGGCAAGGTTTGTCATGCCCCATTCACCTTATATGCAGGGTTGGAGTTAAAATACTCCGGGTTTGATTATGTCGTGATCAAAGGTAAATCCCAAAAGCCTGTTTATCTATGGATTCATGATGGCGTGGCGGATATCAATGATGCCAAGGAGGTTTGGGGAAAAGATGTTTGGGTTTCCACCGATTACGTGCGAGAATCGATGGGAGATACCTTAATTCAGGTACTTAATATAGGGAAGGCAGGGGAGTCTGAATCCGATTTTGCACAGGTTTGTATTAACTATTGGGCAAGCGGAGACCGGTGGGGTTTTGGCAAGCTGTTTGGGCAGAAGAAGCTGAAATTGGTCGCATTAAGAGGGATGAGTCTTTTGGAAGTTGCAGACGCCGAGGGATTTGTTAATCGATGTAAAGAACTGCTTTCAGCCCTCAAGACTGGAGCCTTTGCAGATAAAAAAGGGATTGCCGAAATTCCAGTGGCTATTGGAGAAGAGGACATCCGAAAATGGCTTGACCCTCTTGTTCACAGACATCAATCTTGTTTCAACACACCTTTCCCCACCAACACCTTTGTCTTTCTTGATGAAGACCCTAACCTTTTGAAGGAAAGCGGAAAAAAAGAACCTGGTTTTTTAATCACAGATGTCTATGGCTTGTTGGGGTTTAAAAAAATAGGTTTATCTGCTGCTGATGCCTGTACTTTGCTGAGAGAATGTGCAAGATATGGGATAGATGCCGTCCCCGTTTCGGAGTTGAGCCAAAAAGCAGGCAAGAAGAAACCCGATGAGATCAAAAAGTCCTTTTCCGGATTGAAAGGGATTCCGGAGAATATAGGAAAGGGAAGGTTCAGCCCTTGGTGTCCTCCGAAACCGATCTTTGCGAATTTCGGTTTGGCTGCTGATGGCACTCAGAATACCCAATGGTGGGAAAGAAGGCAGGCTGTTGCTTATATCTTCGGTATCCATCCTCTCTTTGCCCTCATGTCCCCTGAACTGAGTGAAGAAAAATTGATTGAACTGGCTAATCTCGGGACGGGGTTAGGATTCAATTCAGAGACCTTGGACAAGGTGATCGCTGATATTTTAAAGTGATTTTAAAAATCCTTCAAAAGTTTGACGGTTGGTTAGAGTCTTTTGACCTTCAAAAATTCAATCATGTCTCTCATTTCAAATCGTGATTTTCTTCCGTATTCTCCACTAATAGGCATCTATACGGGCAGCGGCGCCTCTCATTCATGGCTCTGGTTCGTTGAAATCCTTGACCGTATGAGTTTTTATAATATCCATTTTGTAGACGAGGAAGATATCCTATCAAACGGTTTAGATCTCCTAGATGTTCTGCTCATGTCAGGGGGAGATACTTTTGCCATCGCAGAAGGGCTTGGAACAGAAGGCTCGGATAAATTGAGAAGTTTTATAGAAGGGGGAGGACTCTATATCGGTACATGTGCTGGAGCCTATCTTCCCTTGAGATCCTCCATGGAGTTCCTGAATCAATTTAATTTTATCAATGTGAAGATCTCCAATATTTCGCGAAGACTTTCAGAATCCGAACGACGTTTATTCCAGAAACATTCCTGTAGTTCTTATGGTTGTGATTTTGTCTATCATGTCGTGAGAGAGGATGTCCTTTTAGAAATGGTGAATGGTCATCAAGCCGATGGGAAAAAAGAGATCATTGCCCCTCTTTATGGTGGTCCATCGATGTTACCTTCAGAGGATATTGAGCCCATTGCCATTTATAAAGGTTTTACAAAAAAGACAAAATTCCTTGTCGAGGAAGAATTAGCTAAGAAGACCTTGATTGGGAATATTGCCGTGGCCAAAAAGTCAATGGGAAAGGGTCATCTCTATATATTCGGCCCCCACTTCGAGCATCCTCATTATCCCTCGTGTAATCTCTTTCTTGCAGGGATCATTTGTAAAGAGCGGAATGGAAGACCTTATAATATTCAAAAAGATTTTTCTGAAGATCCTCAATACCGAATCAAAGGGGAAGCCTTGAGAGGGTTATTAAAAGATCTGAAGAGGGAACTGAGCAATTCACGTATTATGGCTTCAGGCATGAGTGACTTTTCGGAAAGCTGGTTGATCGGAAATAAATATTATGAACCGGGGAAGATAGGTGTTTTTATAAATACGGTTTGGGATAAGCTAAAGGATCTCGATTCCATGCCTGATTTCGAAGGGGATAAAAATCTGTTGCTACGATGTATAGAAATTTCTAAAAGCATCACAAAAGATATGAGGACGATCAAATCTGAGATGAAAGAGCAGGGAGATGCCACCCCTCTTGCGTCGAAATTGTTGTTAAGTTTGAAGATATTGTCTTCCAACTTTTTTACATTTTACTTTAAAGTAAAAAGGAATCAGTTTCAGGGCCCTTGGGGGAATAGGTGAAAAAGATTAAATATGGCATGGTCATAGACCTCCGTCGGTGCATTGGTTGCCATACCTGTGAAGTAGCCTGCAAGATGGAAAACAGGGTTCCACTCGGTGTGTGGCCAGCATGGGTCAAACAGATTGAAAAGGGGTTCTATCCGAATGTGAGGAAGTCCTTTCTCCCGATTCTCTGCGACCACTGCGACAACCCCATCTGCGTCACCGTCTGCCCGACCAATGCTTCCTTTAAACGGAAAGATGGGATTGTGATGATCGATCCCCATACCTGCATCGGATGCCGATATTGCATGGCAGCTTGTCCTTACGCGGTTAGATATGTTCATCCCATTCAAAAGATCGTTCAGAAGTGTTCCTTCTGTTCACACCGGGTAGATGCTGGACTCAAGCCTGCTTGTGTAGAAGCTTGTGCCACCGGGGCAAGGGTATTCGGAAATCTTCTCAATCCTCGAGAGGAAGTGGCGATTCTTAAAAACACACATCCTGTTCAAACGATCAAGCCGGAATACGGAACCCACCCCAATATTTACTATATAGGTTTGGACAAGGATGCCGTCTCCTCCATCGGTAAACCACGTTAGAAATTCTAGCGGGGCATTATTTCTAACGGGGTAAAGGAGAAAGGTAAGTCTCATCATGATCGAGATCTTACACAATGTGGAGCATCAAGAGGCAACGGGTATATTGATCGCCATCTATTTTTACCTCACAGGAATTAGTGCGGGGTCTTTTATCCTCTCAACCCTAGCCTATGTCTTTGGTCAAACAAAATTTAAGCCGATCGGAAAGATCGCTGTCATTCTGGCGACCATCGTTCTGATCATTGCTCCAATGGCATTGCTCATTCATGTTGGAAGACCCTTTCGAGCTTGGAGACTCTTTTATAATATCAACTTTACATCACCTATCTCATGGGGTTCCTTTTTGCTGACCCTCTATCCGATCGACTGTCTCATTTATGGGTATTTCATCTTTAAGAACAATGCCAAGATGACAAAGCTCTTTGGGCTCATCGGCATCCCTCTGGCGATCGCTGTTCATGGATATTGCGGATTTATCCTTGGCTTTGCCAAGGCCAGACATCTCTGGAATACGGCTTTGATGCCCATCTTATTTCTTGTCTCGGCTGTTGTATCTGGAATCGCTTTGGTGATCTTTGTGGTGTATATCAAAGATAAGTTTTTCTCCCAGGAGCGGAAAGTGAATGAGGAACTGATCTTTGACCTGGCAAAATTGATGGGGGGTTTTCTTCTCCTCGATCTTTTCCTCGTATTGAGTGATGTACTTATTTTGTTGGCCGGTAGTGAGGATGCCATCCGAGCAGGTTGGCTCCTCTTGACTGGTAAATTTGCCATCCCATTCTTGGGCATTGAGAACGGGTTGGGCAAGATAATACCAGCGATTTTAATATTCTCAACAAAGCTCAGGACGACTGATCGAATCGTATTGGCCTCCTTTCTGGTCATGGTGGGCATCTTTTTCATGAGGTTCGTTGTGGTTCTTGCAGGAGAATATTATCCTCTGATCTAAAAATCGTATTAGTCACTTATGAATAAGATTTTGCGCAAAGTGGCAACAAAGTTATTCTCGATCGAGCGAATTTTAAATACGAAGCACGAAATCCGGGCGAAGCATCCCGCAGGGATCAATTCGAAACAATCTCCAAATGACCAAATTTTAAATGTTCGAAACAAATAAACCATGTAGGGAACGGTTTCAAACCGTTCTCTACGAATTTTGAATTTTGAAAATTTGAATTTGATGGAAGGCTAATGATTTCTCTTACCCGTAGAGTCTTTTTAAGGACCGGAATCCTTGGGACCGCTGGCTTTGCCCTCGGGAGCCAATTGGATAAATTGCTCTATGCGTTTGAAAAGGATGGGGACCTTTATTCCTTTCAAAAAGCCATGAGACCCTTTACGCTGATCCCTTCTATTTGTCTTCAGTGTCAAGCCGGCTGTGGATTGTTTGGAATGGTCGTAGATGAGGAGCTCATCGGCGTATTAGGCAATCCCCGATATCCAAATAACAAAGGTGGCCTTTGTGCCAGAGCCATTGCTGGGGTAAATCTTGCCTACGATCCAGAAAGAATCCTTTATCCTCTAAAGAGAAAAAAGGAAAGAGGTGGCAATCGGTGGGAAAAAATATCCTGGCAAGAGGCCCTTCGTGAGATCTCATCAAGGCTGGCGGAATTAAGATCGAAAGGACAAAGCCGAAGGTTTGTGGTTCAAACAGGGGTGGATGATGGCGCAACCCCAGCCAAAAGCATTCTCAAAAAGATTGGACCTCCAACCCTGATCGATGATCTTTATCTATGTGACCTAAACCGAATAAAGGCCCATGAGTTGGTATGGGGAGAAGAAGGGGGTGGGGCGGATGTGGCTCATAGCCACACCATCCTCAACTTTGGTTCCAATCCCTACGAGAACCATGAAAGTTATATTCCTTTTGTTCAAAGGTTAATTTCAGCAAGGATCCGCAATCATGCCAAACTCATCACGTTTGAAGTGAGACTTTCCAATACGGCTGGCCGAAGTGATGAATGGCATCCTGTCAGGCCTGGAACAGATATGGCTGTGATTCTGGCCATCTGCAAGATGATATTGGAACATGGTCAGGCAGACAAAGCCTTTTTAACTCAATGGACCAATCTATCACCCGACCAGATTCTTTCCTATTTAGCTCCTTATACCCCTCAAATGGCTGAAAGAGAAAGCGGCGTCCCTGCTAAAGAAATCATCAAGGTCGCTCATGACTTTGCTACCTTTAGACCTTCTGTTGCCTTTTGCGGGAACAGCTTAACCCATCAACGTTCTGGTACTTATCATCAAATGGCCATCCTCCTTCTCAATGCCCTGGTCGGGAACATCGATCAAAAGGGAGGATACTGTCTCCCGAAAAGAGTCCGTTTTGAAGAGCCAGATATTCCTTCCATCGTCTCTGGAATTGACCATCTGATCGATGAAGAAAAAAGAGCAATTGGTTTCTATCTGACCTATCTCTCAAACCCTGTCTATGCGGACCCCTCTGGGAAACGGATTGCAGAGATATTAAAGGATGAAAAGTTGGTTCCTTTTTATGTAGCCGCTGATACCCATCTCACAGAGACCTCCCTCTTCGCTGATATCATCCTTCCTATCGCCACCCATTTCGAAAGCTGGGGATTGGATTCAAGACAGGCCATGGATAGGGTTCCCTACGTCGGTCTTCGTCAACCTCTGATAAAACCAAAAGGTGAGGCAATCTCTTTCTCTCATTTCCTTTGTACGATTGGAAAGCGGATCGATAAAGGCATTGAACTTGACGAAAAAAGATATATCAGGGCGCAACTCAAGAGGATGAAAGGTTTTGAAGGGGTTGATGGAACAAAGCGTTTAGAAAAAGAGGGATTCTGGTTAAACCCAAATTTGAGCCCATCCTATGAGTCATATCGACCATCCGGTTTTAAGACCCCTTCCCGGAAGATGGAGCTTTACACTTCAAGACTTAAAAAGGAAGGGCTTTCTCCTTTCCCGATGTATAAAGAAAGTGATAAAAAAGCAAATTTAAATCATGGCGAACTATTCTTAACGACCTTTAGCAAAAATGTAGCAACACGATACAATCCGAACTCAAAGTGGCTCTCCGAGATATTTCATGAGAATCCACTTTGGATAAACGAAAAGACTGCTACAAGGTTTGGTATCGTAGAAGGGGAAAGGGTTGAAATCCACTCAAAAGGGATGATGACGACCGTTCAGGTTCATTTAACGCAATCCGTCCATCCAGAGGTGGTAGCGATTGCAAGAGATCTTGGTCATTGGGCATATGGACATGTGGCAAAAGGTAAAAAATTTAAAAGCTCGGATGCCGATACCTCCTTAATCTGGTGGGGCAATGGTAAAAGTTTTCATGTAAACTGGCTAATCCAAGAGGAAAGAGATAGGGTGAGCGGTGGAATAAGTGGGATACCTACCCTCGTGAAGATAAAGAGAGAGCTCTGAAAAACCGTTTTTTCGCTCTCTTGATTACGAAGATTGCAAAAAATGATTCCACAGATTTTTCTTTATTTTCAATGGATTTCTAATCGGTGTAATCGTTTCATAATCCGTGTAATCAGAGATTTCAGGATTTTTTAGAAATCTCAAAGAAGAGTGGCGGATGATGGCCCGGTTAAGTTTGTCACAGAAAGCATGGCTGATTGGTATCGTGATGGCAGGGATATTTCTCTGCGTCAATCTTATATTCTTCCTCATCGGCTACACGACTACCCATCCTTTTGAATGTAAGAGTTGCCATCCAGGTTCGCACAAGCTGTGGAAAGAGAATAAGGTTCATAGACAGAGTATCACGTGCACCTTCTGCCACAGCAGCCATTCGAGCAGCCAATTTGCCTATGCTCCGAGCAGGCTCTCCAATATGCCCAAAGAATTGGATCGGGACTGCATCAAATGCCATAAGAACTATATGGAGGAGAAGAAAAAGAAGATCATGGTCTTCGCCGAACAATTAGATGAGAGCGGAAAAGTGCAAAAGGTCTTCGGCCCCTGGAAGCTAAAAGAGATCACCTGCAGAACCAAATTGTCTTGTGTCCTCTGTCATAAGAATATCGCTCATGATCGGGGTTCTTCTCCGTCCAACCTTCCAAGGGTGGATTACTGCGCGGAATGCCATTACCATCGGGAAAAGGATCCCTTTTGTCAGGTTTCTCCAAAGCCCAGGTTGGTTTTTGTAGAAGATGGAAAGAGAAAGATTTCTCAGGCTATTCGATAGAGGGAAAACGAATGCGATTAACTTGGATTAGGTTAATCTCAGCCACGCTTTTGGTGGTGAGCCTTCTTCTCACGTTAAATATGAAAGTCTTTGCCAGTGAACCTTATGTGAAACAAACAAAAAAGGATTGTGTGGAATGCCATGTCGATAAGTACTACCCGGGCAAAGACTTCTTCAGGGCAGAGACCAAGACAAAATGGCATTATCATTGGTGGGCTTTCAGTCTTTTCCTTTTTGTATTTTGTGCTGGGATACTGGGGAAGGTCTATGTATGGAGTATGGGTCGTGGGAAAATCCTTCCGAGAAAAGAGATAGAACAAAAGAGAATGGCCAATTTTCTATTTTTTGAGGCCATCCTTCAAAGAAAACTCTTCAAAGAGAGTCGATTGAGATGGTTCATCTATTTATCCGAATCGTTTGGATTTATGGCACTCTTTTTCGTATTTCTGGTGTTTGTCTTTACTCGATTTGTCTTTAAGATAGATTTTTTTACGAAAGGCGCTGGTGGTTTGATCTTAGATTTTTTAATGGATTTCCTGGGACTGCTCATCTTGAGTGGAACGATCGCCTCCTTTATCCGAAGGTCAATCAAACGTCCAAATATGATCACGGAGAGGGAGGATATTGTCGCTGTTTTGCTTTTATTTTTCATCGTCCTCACCGGCTTCCTCCTCGAGGCTTTTCGGCTGGCTGTCCTGCCGATCTCTTTTGAATCCTATTTTTCCTTTGTGGGCTTAGCCATGGCCAGCCTGTTCCGGCAGATCCCCTTAGCCTGGACAGATATCCACTTTTATACCTGGTTGGTTCATGCGACTATCGTCTTCATCTTTTTAGCCTATATCCCTTTTAGTAAATTTATTCATTTTATTGCATGTCCTGTTTCGATTTTAGCCTCCTCTTCCGATCCTCAAGGATAACTCACAGGAAGGAGGAAAAGAAGTGGAAGAGATAAAAGAAATTAAGATAGATAACTTTGATAAGATCAGGATCTTGGAGCTGGATGCCTGCACCAATTGTGGGGAATGTATTAAGTGGTGCCCGGTGATCGAGGTGGCTCCAGAACTCACCTTATCGATTTCGCCTCCGGCCAAGATCAGAATGCTTAAAAAGATCCTCATCGCCCAGTATGGTCTGAGAAGGATACTTTTTGGCAAAAAGGACAATTTTTTTAACCGGCTTTTCAGA
>JBFMAE010000342.1:0-10545 GCA_040756085.1 Thermodesulfobacteriota bacterium
CTGGAGACAAAATCAACTTTGCTTTTTGGCTCTTCTTTGGCATATTGATTCCCTCCAATCGTTTTGGAAATCAATATACCAAAACTTCTTATTTATGTAAATATTTTAATGAAACGTTATACTAGAAGATGATCTGATTATGATTTCTGCTCTCCAACACTACGCGTTCTGTCCCAGGCAGTGCGCCCTTATTCATATTGAACAAGTCTGGGATGAGAATCGCATGACAGCCGAAGGCCGTATCATGCACGAAAGAGTCCATGAGCAAGACCATGAATCCCGGGGGAATGTGCGTATCGAATACGGAATCCCCATCCGTTCCCTGAGACTTGGTCTGATCGGGAAGGCTGATGTGGTGGAGTTTCATCGTGTTGGTAAGGATATCTGGCAGCCTTTTCCTGTGGAGTACAAGCGAGGAAAGCCAAAGCTCGATCGGTGCGATCTGATCCAGCTTTGTGCCCAGGCCATATGCCTGGAAGAAATGTTGTCGGTTTCTATCCCAAATGGAGCCATATTTTATGGCCGAACCCGAAGGCGTCTTAATGTCTCCTTCGATGATACCCTTAGGCGAGAAACGGAAGAGACGGCGAAACGGGCACGTCAACTGATAAACTCAGGATTAACGCCACTACCGGTTTATGAAAAACGATGTGAAAGGTGTTCTCTCAACGAAGAATGTCTGCCGAAGACTGTCGAGAAAAAGTCCTCGGTGAAGCGTTACTTAAAACGAATGATTGATACGCCATGAAAAAACATCTCAACACCCTTTTTGTGACTACACAAGGAGCCTATCTTTCCAAAGAAGGAGAGACCGTCGTCGTCAAGGTGGATGGAGAGATACGCCTCCGTGTACCGGTCCATACCATCGCCGGGATCGTTTGCTTTGGCAGTGTCTCCTGTAGCCCCTATCTGATGGGATTTTGCGCGGAAAACAATGTGGCAATCAGTTTCTTGTCGGAGCACGGCCGGTTTCTGGCTAAGGTACAGGGTCCTGTTTCAGGAAATGTTCTTCTCCGAAGGGAGCAATACCGCAAGGCAGATGACCTGAAATTTTCAGCAGAAGTTGCGAAATCTATTCTCACCGGAAAGATTACTAACTGCCGCACAGTTTTGCAAAGAGCCCTTCGTGACCATGCAAGCAAGATAGAGAAACAGGAGGTCCGCAATGCCGTCATGCGGTTGAATCACTTACTCGAATTTTTCAATCAGGAACAGCCCCTGGACGTTTTGCGCGGAATTGAGGGAGATGCCGCTCATATTTATTTCAACGTATTCGATCATTTGATTGTTGCCCAGAAGGAGACCTTTTGTTTCGATGAGCGAAACCGGCGGCCACCACTGGATAATGTGAACTGCCTGCTATCCTTTATTTACACACTTCTCATGCACGATGTACGCTCAGCATTAGAATCGGTGGGACTTGACCCTGCTGTCGGATTTCTTCACAGGGATCGCCCAGGAAGACCTGGACTCGCCCTCGATTTAATGGAGGAATTCAGGCCCTATATCGCTGATCGCCTGACCCTTTCCCTGATTAACCTCCAGCAGGTTCAAGATAGGGGTTTTAAAAAGATGGAATCCGGTGCAGTTGTCATGAATGACGATGCGCGAAAGACCGTTCTCGTATCGTATCAGGAGCGAAAACAGGAAGAGATATCTCATCCCTTTCTGGACGAGAAGGTGATGATCGGAATGCTGTTTCACATTCAGGCCATGCTGATGGCGCGGTACTTGCGTGGAGATCTGGACGGTTATCCACCCTTTATCTGGAAATAGGGAAGGTCTGGTGTTTGCCATCTGTAGGGGCAGATCATGATCTGCCCGCTTCCGTTTATCCGGGAATAAAGGAGAGCGCAATGTTTGTATTGATAAGCTACGATGTGTCCACAACAGATCCAAAAGGCCCCCGTCGTTTGAATCGTGTCGCAAAGACCTGTAAGGATTACGGTCAGCGAGTTCAGTATTCTGTTTTCGAATGCATCGTGGACCCTGCTCAGTGGGCCGTCTTGAAACAACGACTCATTGATCAAATTGATCAGGAGTATGACAGTTTGCGTTTCTATTATCTCGGTTCAAACTGGCGGCGTCGGGTTGAGCATATCGGGGCAAAGAAAACGATTGATCAGGAAGGGCCATTGATTGTTTGAATATATGTTGCGAACCGGAAGTGGACATGATTTTCCTAGAGGGTTCGCAGGTGATGTAAATTATAGAAATTGCAAAATATATTTCAAAAGCTCTTTGACAACAGAATATTGTTGGGGGCAATTTGGACGTGATACGCGGATGTTATGAGAATAATGCTTATAAAGCATAGAGTTATTTATATATGGTCGCTCCCCGCGCGGGAGCGTGGATGAAGTTGCGGTGTTCACGATATTGACAAATAGAAGTTTAATATTACTACCATTTTCTAATACCTTATTCTTTGAATTCCTAAAAGGACGAGTTGGAACCTATGGAAATTCATCATCATCGATTCACGGGTCTTAACCTGCCCTTTAGGCAGAGGAGATTTTCTATGAAGAGAATTTGTTTTGGGTTATCATGGTTGTTTTGATGGCGTTCGGTCTAACGGCCTACGCTGATCCGACCGGACCTCTGACTTATTCCATAGCCTTTTTTACTGCATCCAACAATATCGGTGGATCATATGGCTTCATCAGGTAAAAACAAGCACCTGCTTTATAAGCCCTTTCCTCACATCCTGCAATTCCGGTCAGGATGACGATGGGAATATCACGGGTATCGGTAGACTGTTTCAACCGCTCGGCAACGGCAAACCCACCCCCTCCGGGTATCATAATATCAAGGATAATCAGGTTCGGTTTCTCCTTTTGTGCCATCGAAAATGCCTGAACAGAGTCAAAGGCCAAAACGACATCATACCCGTGTGCTTTTAGCCTGACTTTCAATGCCTTGGCAACATCCTGCTCATCATCCACAACAAGAATCTTTCTTTTCATCATCTTGCCCTTATTCCACATTCTCCATTCTCCTAATAATTTATTAGAGGGATTTTTTCCTACAAACCTCCTTTTAATCCCTTTTCAATGATAAAGGCAACTTCTTTGCCAATTTATTCAGATAAAAACCAATGAAAATAACCTATTGAAATTTAAGAAAAAAATTTTTAATGCCCAAATTTACTCCTGAAATAGGTGATAATAAAATGCCGTCAATTGTCACTTAAGTAGCAAATATCGTCTTTTGAAAATAGACCGGATGAACTTTCTGATCTCTCTGTATCTGGCTTTTCGATTTTTAAGGTCGAAGATAGAGAATTATGATAATATTATATAGAGATCCCCACTTACCCCGCTCAGGGAGGATGAGACAGACCAACGCCAGCAGAAGGAATTTCAACCATGAACAAAAACCTGGATGAAAGAATAGAAATTTTTGCCAAATTACTCTATAAGTCTCGTTATCCGGTTTTTTTCACAGGAGCCGGGATCAGCACGGAATCGGGTCTTCCCGATTTCAGAGGACCGAACGGCATCTGGACCCGTCAAGAGAAAGGGCTTCCACCCCGGCCGTCCACTAAACCATGGGATTCCTTTAAGCCCAATAGCGGCCACCTCGCCATCATGGAGCTCCAAAAGATTGGAAAACTTAAATTCTTGATTTCACAGAATGTGGATAATCTCCATTTGAAATCGGGGATACGGCCGGACCTTCTGGCAGAACTGCATGGAAATATCGCAAAACTTCGATGCACCTGGTGTGGGAAGACCGTTGATCGGTCAGCCGGTGAAACGATTTGTTCATGTGGTGGGGCTTTCACCCGCAGTGTGGTCGATTTCGGTCAGCCCCTTCCGGAAAGAGATCTCATGCTTTCTTTTGAACATTCACGAAAGAGCGACCTGTTTGTTGTTGTCGGCTCCAGTCTTGTTGTGACACCCGCCGCTGACATGCCTAAAGAGGCTCTCCGTTCTGGTGCAAAACTCATCATCCTCAATGAGGGCAAAACACCATTTGACATTTATGCTCATCTGAGATTTTTTGAAAAGATTGGGGAAGTGCTGCCCAGGACGGTGAAACGACTTAAGATTTTGATGGGCCTTGAATGAAGGGATAAGGATAAGGTTGAGTCTTAGCCTTAACACTTAAAATAGCATTGATATAAAAAAGAATGTTAGGCTCCCTTTTATAAGACAGCTTATGCTACATTTCGAAGACAGAATTAAAATATTACAAGACAAGATACAGGAGGAAGAACTGTCCGCTGTTCTGTTGTTCTATTCACGGGACGTACTCTATTATACGGGCACAGCGCAGCCATCATACCTTGTGGTAATACCTAAAGATTATTTCCTTTTTGTTAAAAGCGGCTTTGATTTTGCGTTAAATGATGCATTCATTCCAAAGGGTAGAATAAGAGAAGAGCGTAAATTAGAAAATATTTATAAAGAAGTATTTCTCAGATTACCGACCAATAAGAGGATTGGGACTGAGATAGACATCCTACCAGCAGAAGAATTTTGCAGGTTCAAGGAGACTTTTTTCGGTTATGAATTTGTCAATGTTTCACCTGCAATCTTAGAACAGAGAAAAAGGAAGGATGCATCTGAAATCGATAAAATTAAAGCCGCTTGTGAGGCAATTGATATGGGCCATCATGCGGTTTTGTCGACTCTAAGGGAGGGAACAACAGAACTTGAACTTGCCGCCGCTGTTGAAAACGCCCATAGATTAGCCGGACATGAAGGAATATTTTTCATTAGACAACCTGATTTTTTTATGAGCAGAGGCCCTATTTCCTCTGGCCCAAACCTTTTCAAGATTAGCGGAGTTGTCTATACGATAACGGGGGTGGGCTTAAGCCCATCGGTTCCAGCCGGACCTTCCAGAAGATCAATTTTAAGGGGAGACCTGATTATTGTTGACATCCCAACGTTGGTAGACGGCTACCATGCAGACCAGACAAGGAGCTATATTTTAGGGAAGGCCGATGAAAAGACTGAAACCTTATATAGTCATCTAAAAGAGATCGCTGATTACCTCATACAAACTATTAAACCGGGATTGAAATGCAGTGAAATTTATCAAATGGCAATAGAAAAATCGAAAGAGCTCAAGGTTACCGATGCTTTCTTAAATTTTGGGAGAGGAAGAAAGAGTCGTATGATTGGACATGGTATCGGATTAGAATTAAATGAGCCGCCTATTCTCTCTATGTATGATGATTCTGAAGTTTCTGATGGTTGCGTAGTTGCTTTGGATATGCACATGATGGATGAGAATATTGGTGTGGTTAAATTGGAAGACATGATCTTAATCACTAATAACGGAAATGAGATCTTGACTAGAAGCCCGAGGAAACTTTTTGAGCTATAAAGAAGTTAGGAAAGGGGACGTAGGTTCAAATGCAACTTGACGAAGGGTGAGAAAATAAGTAGGATGGAGCCCTATGCCAAGGCAACCGAGACTGGACACCCCGGGCGCGTTGCATCATGTGATGGCGCGGGGCATCGAAGGGGCAGACATATTCCGCACGGACAAGGACCGCAGCGACTTCCTGGCTCGCTTAGCTGAGCAGTGCGAGACGGAAGCCCTGAAAGTCTATGCTTGGGCTCTCATACCTAACCATCTGCACTTACTTGTACGAACGGGCAATTGCCCCCTTTTTACGAGCATGCGAAAAATCATGACCGGATACGTTGTAAGATTTAATCGAAGGCATCAGAGACAAGGACATCTTTTTCAAAACCGGTACAGATCGATCGTATGTGAGGAGGATCCTTATTTTTTGGAATTGACCCGGTATATTCATCTTAACCCTCTGAGAGCTGGGATGGTGAGGACCGTAAAAGAATTGGAGAGATACCCCTGGACCGGCCATTCAGCGATTGTGGGAACTGTGAAGAGGAACTGGCAGGATACGGAGGAGATTCTGAGGTACTTCGGAAAAGGGCGAGAGGTGGCCATCAAGCGTTATGTTTCATTTGTTAAAGAAGGGATCTCCATGGGGAAGCGTCCTGAATTGGTTGGGGGAGGTTTATTACGGAGTGTGGGGGGATGGTCGGAAGTGGTATCGATGAGGAGACGAGGCATGGGGATAACTTCGGACGAGCGGATACTGGGGAGAGGTGGGTTTGTGGAGAGGGTGATTGCAGAAGCGGAGACAAAAGAGAGGGAGACGTTGAGGTTGAGGCGGAAGGTCCCGGACCTAAGTGGATTGTTGAGGGAAGTGGCTGAGAGAGAGGGGATAGACGAGGAGGAGATGAAGGCGGTGAGGAGAACGAGAGAGGTTGTAAGAGTGACAAAGCTATTTTGTCAACTGGCGGTCAGGAAGTTTGGGTATACGGGAGCGAGTGTTGCACGATTTTTGGGGGTTACGACCTCATTGGTCAATCGGTATGCTGCCTCCGGCAAGATTCCAGAATTGGGAGGGGGTGCTTAAGTTGCATTTGAACCTACGTCCCTATTGCCCATTGTTGCATTCTTTTCCGAAAGAGATCGAACCTATTATCAAAAGGATAAGGAAATGGATGAGAAAAAAGATTTTGTGATGGTGACGGTATCCGGACCGGATCAACCGGGAATTACAGCTGCTTTCAGCAAGATTCTGGTGGATAATCATGTAGAGATTGTAGATATCGAACAAGCGTCCCTCCAGGACTTTCTGGGCCTCTCCTTTCTCCTTGACATGAGCGGAGCCAAGCAATCAAAAGATAGCGTCCTCAAAGACCTTCTCTTTGAGGCCACCCGGCTCCACCTGACCCTCAATTTTCGGCTCTTCTCTGATAAAGAGGTGAAGGCCAGAAATAACAAAAACCTCTTTGTCCTCACATATTTTGGGGACACCCGGGCCTTGGCCGAGATCTCAAACATCCTGGGGGAGGAAAACGCCAACATCGAAATGATCACCAATCTAACCCGCGACTGTGCCAGTTGTGTGGAGTTAACCATCAATGTAAACGGAGTCCAAAGCCTCAGCCGCCTGAAAGAAAGAGTCATCTTTAAAAGCCACGAACTCAATATCGATCTGGCACTCCAGAAGATGGAGGCTTATCGAAAAAACAAGCGTCTCGTTTTTTTCGACATGGACAGCACCTTGATCGATATGGAGATCATCGACGAAATGGCCCGAAGGGCTGGTGTGTTTAAGGAGGTCTCAAGAATTACCGAGAAGGCGAGGAGGGGGGACCTCGATTTTGAAGAAGCTCTCACCCAGCGAGTAGCCCTTCTTAAAGGGTTGAACGTTGATGCGTTGGAGAATATCAGGAATGAAATGATACTCTCCGAAGGAGCGGAAGAGTTGGTGATGACGCTCAAGAGGTTGGGTTACAAGTTGGGTGTGGTGAGCGGAGGGTTTCTCTACTTTGCTGACTTTCTGAAAGAGAAATTAGGATTGGACTTCGCCTTTGCCAATCAGTTGGAGATCAAGAACGGAACCCTTACGGGCAGAATTTTGGGAAAGATTGTGGATAATGCTTACAAAGCAAAGATCGTTCATATGGTTTCCGGTGAAGAGGGAGTGCTTTTGGATCAGACCGTCGCCATTGGCGATGGGGCCAATGATATCTTAATGTTAGGCCAGGCCGGTCTGGGCATTGCTTACAATGCCAAAGAGAGGCTGGAAAGGGCGGCCAATATGAGCCTGCGCCGAGCGCGCCTCAAAAATATCCTCTATATCCTTGGCATTACAGAGGAGGAAATGGGTTCCTGGAGTCTCTGTGATCGTCATGTATGATCCCCCCGAGAAAAGAATTAAGGGAGTTCGTTCTAAACCGGTTTTAAATTAAAATCACTTCAAACCTCCAATGGTCAGCCCTGCAGGGCTGAAAGGATGAAAAGGTAAATTCTCTATTTCTTTAAGATTTCTATAATTTCAACCTGACTGAAAAGCCATTTCTTCTCGACTCTATTCAAAAGTGATTCCAGCTCTCGGGTCTCATCCACATCTTCTCCCGTTGTCAGCCTCCCTGTCAACCTGGCCGTCAAAGTAACCTTTGCCACATCCGTTTCTGGAAAGGAAATATCAAAATCAAAAAATTTAAGTTTCAGTTCTGAAAACGCTAAACGGCCGCGGGCGGCATAATTGGATATTTCTTCAGGAGTATAATTACCTGAAAGAAAATCCAGGTTGGACGTCAATTCGCATTTGTCGGCAAACAGGGTGCCAATGTTCTGGATTTTATGTGCCATGGTGAAGGTATTTTCGCCGGAATCTTTGGACACCCATCCCGACAGAAGATGAAACTGCTTCTTGACCCTCTTCTCTTCACTTTGAAAGAGGGATGGCATGACCCATATCCCAACGATACCAACCCCTATGAGTATAATCGCAATGATGATGTGTGTTTTTTTCACCATAATGGCACTCCCGTAATACGATTCTTTGAAACCTGCCCGAAATGATGATCTTCGATGGGCATACTCCTATTATCCCCAACTACATAGACGCAATCTCTTTCAACCTTCCGGGGAGGAAGGTTCCAGTTACACGGATACCGGACATAAGGCTCGTCTATCTCCTTTCCGTCAACCAAAAGTCTTCCCTTGCGAAATTCAACCCATTCGTTCTCCACGGCGACCACCCGTTTGAGAAGCATCACTTTATTCCCGACAAAACGGACAGCAACCACATCATGCCTCTTGGGTTCCGAAAAGAGGTAACGCAATCTCCAGCAGAAATTGATACCACCGTGAGGATAGGTTGGCTCCATACTGTATCCCTTGATACGGATTGGGATAAAGAGGTAACCAAAGAATAGATAGGCCAAGAGCGAAACGCATGTGGCCCTGATCAGGAACTTGAGTGTTAAGGGAGGAAAAAAGAATTGGCGAATCCTTTTTCTCACAGTCCTCTTATTTATGCTCAACTATTTATACACATCCCTTAGCATTGATGTATAGGGTGATAAACGTTTTCTACTATGAAACAAGAGATGATTTTTACTATATTTGAAATTGATACTATATTTTCTTCAACCCGATGATCTTCGCAGAAGCTGTACACCTTGACTCAAAGGCAATTTTAACCTATACTGCCCTTTACGCAAAGGATTTCTTTAACTCATCACTTCTTATCTTTATGATCTATCCGATGACCTTCCAAGGAAAGTAGAGGGGAAACCATGGAAAAGACAACGGTCTGGTTTATGGATGCCCGGGCCAGGCGTTTCCTGTCAAGGGCAGGGATATCGGGGCCCAGGTTTACGGGGGAGTAGAAAATGGTCTGGGGATGATTGACTATTTGATTGAAAAGGTTCCTCTCGACAGGAGCCAGGCGGCCATCTCCCGGTTCTACACAGATGTGACGGCTAAAAAGCTCAAACAGATGTATTCAAAAAAACATCCTCTGTCCAATCTGGAGACCACTTCCTTTGGACGAACCACTGAAGGGGTGACCAACCCGAAACATCCTAAAAAGTAGTTTTAGAATGGGATGTTTTTATAAAATATATTAGTTATCATTAAAATTATACATAATTAAGAGTTAATTTCTTGAAAAGAAAGGGTTTGAAATGGAAGCCAAAAGAGGAACAGCACTTGTGACAGGGGCAAGTAGCGGGATCGGACGGGAAACAGCAAAAAAATTGGCCGAAGAGGGTTTTCTGGTTATTGCTTCGGCCAGGAGGAGTGATCGTCTAACTGAACTCACAGCCCAAAACCAGAATATCCTCCCCAGGCCGGTTGATCTTTCGAATGCCCAAGAATTAGAAAGTTTCTGTCAGGAACTTTCGAGCCTTTCCGAACCTGTTTCTGTACTCATCAACGATGCCGGTTTCAGCATCAGGGGAGCCGTCGAAGATGTCTCCCTTGTTTCCATCCGTCAAGTATTTGAGGTCAACCTGTTCGCTCTTATCAGGGTAACCCAGGCCTGTTTACCGGGGATGCGTCGGCTCAGACAGGGGACGATTGTCAATCTCAGTTCAATTATAGGAAAGTTCACCTTCCCTCTGAATAGCGTCTATTCTGCCTCCAAACACGCGGTGGAGGCCATCAGCGATGGCTTGCGTATGGAGGTACGCCCCTTTGGTATTCGCGTGGTGACGATCCGTCCGGGGGCGATTGCCACCGAATTTAATGACACCGCCAACCAATTGACAGGAGACCTCCTTTCCCGGACCGATCCAGATTACAAACCTGTTTACCATGCCTTCGGAGCCGCTATGGCCAAACTCTTTTCCACGATTTCCATCCCGGGACCGGAAATCATTGCCAATATTATTCTCGAAGCCGTTCTATCCGAATCTCCAAAGACAGTATATTCCGCAGGTCCACTGGTCGAGGAGATCCTCGGAAAACGGACCAAAATAGATGATGATGCTTTCGACCGGTTCATGACAGAAAAGGCAGGGCTGGAGGGGCTGAAGGTTTAGGATTCTTCAACTGTTCATGGTTCACCCATATCCCTAACCTTTACATTGCAGTCATTGTGGCATCAAAAAAAATCTAAAAAATATTGTTACGTAAAAATCATTTGTGCACATATGGGAAACGATTTGTGGACATGGTTTGTTTTTCATTCATAGATGGAACTCCCATAATTTCTTACCCTCCTTGTAGATCATAAACTTCTGATTGGGGAGG
>JBFMAE010000343.1:0-8589 GCA_040756085.1 Thermodesulfobacteriota bacterium
GCCAAAGGGAGGTGACTCACGTTTCGCAGGATCCCCCCCTTTTGACAAAGGGGGATTAGATAACCTTAGAAATATTGAAGCGATTTATACATCATTCGAAATTTTTGTCAAGATTTTTTTGTGATTGGCCTGAAGGGATACAAACATCTTGCACAAAATATTGAAATTTGGTTTAATTGAGGAGCAGGAGACCAAACTTGATGAATCCAATTGACACGCGAATACTCTCTTTTATGACGGCGAAAGGATTGATCCAGAAGACTGAGGCGGAGAGGTTCCACTCTATGGCCCAATCCTCTGATGAGCGCCTCTCCTTAGAAGAACATCTTATTCACTCAGGCATCCTCACCCAAGACCAGTATCGCAGGGTTGTTGAGGAATTTTTTGGCGTGCCTTGTGCCTGCGAAGAAGATTTTCCAAAGGAGCCGGTTCTGATCAACCATCTTTCGGTTCAATTCATGAAGGAGTCTAAATTTGTTCCAGCCCGTCTGGAAGATAATGAGCTGACCGTCATTATGAGTAATCCCCTCGATTATTACGCTCTCGACGCGATTCGAGTGGCAACCCGTTATAAAATCCGTGCCCTCGCCGGGAGAGAGAATCAAATATTAGAGACGATCGAGCGGTATTACGGACTGGGCACAACCTCCATGGAGAGGATTATCGAGGATATGGAGAGCCTTCCCGAGTACCGGATGGATGAGGAGGAAAGCATCGATCACCTTCTCGACATGGCCTCCGAGGGTCCAGTCATTCGCTTGGTCAACCTCATCATTTCAAGAGCGATTGAGGCAAGGGCGAGCGACATTCATTTTGAACCCTTTGAAGACCAGTTCAGGGTTCGTTATCGGATTGATGGCGTGCTCCACGATGTGGAGTCTCCTCCCAAAAGGCTTCAGGCGGCAATTGTCTCACGCGTCAAGATCATGGCCAAGCTCAATATTGCCGAAAGACGCCTCCCCCAGGATGGCCGAATCATGCTTAGAGTGAAGGGAAAGGAGATAGACTTCAGGGTCTCCTCCATCCCCACCATCTATGGAGAGAGCCTTGTCTTAAGGATACTGGATAAAACCAGCATCCTTTTGGACATCGAGACATTAGGGTTTCCGGAAGATATCCTAACCGAATTTAAGAGAATGATTCAGAGACCTCACGGGATCATCCTTGTCACCGGACCCACGGGCAGCGGGAAGACGACCACCCTCTACTGTGCCCTTGAAAAGATCAACTCCCCTGATAAAAAGGTCATTACAGTGGAAGACCCAGTCGAATATCAGCTCAAGGGAGTGAATCAAATTCAGGTGAAGCCATCGATCGGTCTCAACTTTGCCAATGCCTTGCGATCCATTGTCCGTCAGGACCCGGATGTGATCCTCATAGGAGAAATACGGGATACGGAGACGGCGGATATCGCCATCCACGCCGCACTGACAGGACATCTGGTCTTCAGCACCCTTCATACGAACGATGCGCCGAGCGCCATCACTCGATTGATTGATATGGGGATCGAAGATTACCTCCTCTCCTCCACGATCATCGGCGTTTTGGCACAGCGTTTGGTGAGAGTGGCCTGTCCCCATTGCAGGGTCCCTTATCTGCCCAATCTGGCCATTCTGAAAGAGTTGAAGGTGGAAGGGGATGACCTTTCTGGCATCCATCTCTTCGATGTGAAAGGATGCTCGAACTGTTCGTTCACAGGATACTCGGGAAGAACAGGGATCTTCGAGCTTTTCGAAATCACGGATGAGATCCAGAGGCTCATTCTCGAGAAAAAGGGCTCCCATATCCTTAAGGAGGTCGCTCGAAGGAAAGGCATGAGGACCTTGAGGGAGGATGGGTGGTTGAAGGTGAAAGAGGGGAGAACAACTGTTTCAGAAGTTCTAAGGGTCACCCAGGAAGAAACCCAATAGATTTTCGATGACGGCTACAAAGCCCATTTGGTTTAAGGTCAATAGGTTAAGGTTAATAAAAAGGTTTACGGTGACGATACTCGTATCGAAGTTAGAAACACGAAGCTCGAAGTTCGATAAAAACGAAAATCCGAGCCTCCGGTTTCGATAAACGAGCATCGATACGAGCTTCAACAACGACAAACGTCCATTTGAATTTAACGATACGGGCACCCTTCGACAAGCTCAGGGTGAACGGATTTTTCCGATCATGGTGAGCCCTTCGCCTCACCGTTCGCCCTGAGGTTCTCGAAGGGCGAACGATTCGCTCAGGACAGGCTCTGTCGAACCATACCGTTGCCGTCAGACAAAACCCTTATTTCTAAGCAATCAACATGGCAGAATTTTTTTATAAAGCTACAACACTGGATGGGCAGACCGTAGAAGGAGCGATGGATGGTAAGGATGAGCGAGCCGTCGTCCTGAGCCTTCACCAGATGGGCTATATTCCCATCCGCATCAGCCATGTTGAGGCAAAGGAAAAGGGATTGCGGGTTTCCGCTCTTATCCCCAGACGGGTCGGCATAAGAGATTTGCTTGTCTTTACCCAGGAGTTCTCAACACTCCTTTCATCGGGCTTGCCCATTGATCGGACCCTTAGGATTCTCGGAAGCTTAACCGAAAACAGAAGATTGAGAGAGACGGTGAAGGATGTCCTGCAAAGGGTGGAGGGAGGAAGTTCTCTGGCAGAGGCACTGGGTTTTCATTCCGGGATCTATCCCAAACTCTATGTCAATATGGTCAGGGCTGGAGAGGCAGGCGGATTTTTAGAGACGATCTTTTCACGCCTGAGCCATTACCTTCAGAGCGCCAAGGAGGTCAGGGAAACATTAGTCTCAGTGATGATCTATCCCCTCATTCTCACCTTCGTCAGCGGGGTTTCGATTGTCATTCTGGTCACTTTCGTGGTTCCGAGATTTGCGAGAATCTTCTCCGATATGGGACAGGCGATCCCCATACCCACACAGATCGTCCTTGCGATCAGCCATTATATTAGAGATTACTGGTGGATCGGCCTCGGTGGGGCTTTTTTAATTTATTCCGGTTTGAAAGTCTATACCCAGCAGGAGGAGAGGAGAGCCCGCTGGGATCAATTCAAATTGAAGTGGATCATCATCGGAGACCTTATCCGAAAGGTGGAGGTTGCCCGATTTGCAAGAACCCTTGGCACTCTGCTCCAGAGCGGCGTCTCCATTCTGCCTGCCCTCAATCTGGTCAGGGAGATCTCACAGAATCGGGCCGTCTCAAGGGCGATCGGCGCAATCCACGATCGGTTAAGAGAGGGGAAGGGAATCTCGAAGTCGCTGGAAGAGACAGGCGTCTTTCCACCCCTTGCCGTGCATATGATCGGGGTGGGTGAGGAGACCGGCAGACTCGATGAGATGCTCATCAAAGTCGCTGAAGTCTATGAGGAGAATGTCCAGAATGTTTTAAAACGGTTTGTCTCCCTTCTGGAACCCGCTGTGATCCTGATCATGGGGGGATTGGTGGGGTTTATTGTCGTTTCAATGCTTCTGGCAATCTTCAGCATCAATGAAATCCCTTTTTAAAAAACCTATAGGTTAAGGCAAGGGCTACGAAGCCCGTTTCGGTAACCGGTTACAAAAAGGGTTTAAGGTGACGATGCTCGTATCGAAGCATGAAGCTCGAAACTTGAAGCTCGAGTATCCAGCATCCACATACGAGCCACGATACGAGCCTCAAAAACGAGAAACTTCAATCTCAATTTTATGAAACGGGCCTCGTTACCCTCAGATTATTATTTTCTTATCACTGAGAGGAAAAAATGAAAATGATGAAACATCGATGTCAGCGTGGTTTTACACTGATCGAGATCATGATCGTCGTCATCATCATCGGTCTCCTGGCGGGCCTGGTCGGTCCCCGTCTCTTTGGAAAGTTGACGCAGGCGAAACAGAAATCGGCCAAAGCCCAGATCGAGTTATTTGGGACAGCCCTCGATGCGTTTCGGCTTGATGTGGGAAGATATCCCACCACCGAAGAAGGGCTGAAGATTCTGAGGGAGAAACCTTCAGGGCTGGAGACATGGAAGGGGCCCTACCTGCCTAAAGAGATTCCCCTGGATCCCTGGGGAAAACCCTATATTTATAAGTTTCCAGGAGAGCATGGCGAGTATGATCTCCTCTCTTACGGGCTCGATGGTGTGGAAGGGGGAGAAGGAGAAAATCAGGATGTGGTGAGCTGGAAGGATTGATCAAAATGAGGAAGGGCTTTACCTTAATCGAACTCATCATCGTCATTGCGATCCTTGGCCTTTCGTTGGTTCTGGTTTCCCCATCCCTCTCACGCCTCTCGAAGACAACGGAATTGCGAGGCGCCACCCAGAAGATCGCGGCCATCCTCAGAAACAGTCGAAGCGAAGCTGTGAACAAGGGCAGGACCTATCAGGTTCTTTTTAATGCTGACCTGAGAGAGATAAAAGTCCGGTGGATGGAGACAGAAGAGACAGAGAAGGAATGAGTGAGAGAGAAAAGATCTTCCCAGATCTATACCTTTCCTGGCTGGATCTCGATGAAGGAAGTCGAATTGACCAAACCCAAGTATTCAGCGGATCTCCCGGCGATTGAATTTTATCCCAATGGCGGGTCGAATGGGGGGTCGTTCCTTCTGGAGGGCGAAGTTCATAAAAGGTATCGGATCAAGGTCCATTTTCTCACCGGCATGGTGGAAATTGAAAAGATCTAACTTGGAAATGAAGAGAAAAGGATTTACGCTGATTGAGGTGGTTGTGGGGCTTGCCATTTTGGGAGTGGGACTGATGGTGATTATGGAGCTCTTTGCTGGTGGGCTTCGATTAGGCAGGGTTTCGGAGGAGTACACGAAGGCGGTCAATTTGGGCAGGATGAAGCTGGAGGAGGTTTCGCTCAAACCGCCTGTTGAAGAAGGGGTGGAAGAGGGGGAGTTCAACGAGGCTTTTCGCTGGAAGGTCGAAACCAGGAGGGTAGACATCCTTCCCTTTAAAAAGGATACTGATTTTAAACCTCCGGTGGAGCTTTTCCATGTGAAGGTCGATGTCATCTGGAAGTCGGGATCGAAGGAGAGGTCTCTTGGCCTAGAGTCGTACAAAGCAATCAAATTGAAAGGTGATGAGAAGAAGAATTAAATTCCCGTCATTTCGTGAATTATCCGGATTCACCCTGATTGAGGTGGTGGTCAGCCTGACCATTCTCGGTTTTATTTTGTTGGTCATTTTTGGGGCTTTCCGGCTGGGAATCTCGTCATGGGACAGAGGGGAATTGATTAAAGAGGAATATCAGAAAATTCGGATCGTTTCCCAATTGATTACCAGGCAGGTGAAATCAATCGTCCCTTATAAAATCCGGACCAAGAAAGCGGAGGGCGATTACTTAGCCTTTGAGGGAAAAGCCCGGTCCTTAAGATTTGTCTCAGCCCTTTCCGGCAAGACACACACAACCGATGGGCTCGTCTATACAATTTATCAGTTCAAAGAGGGCGATCCGAACGGGGGCCACCTCATCCTCTACGAGAAGAGGGTTCTGAACCGGAATTTCTTCGAAGAGGAGCCAAAGGAGGGGGAGGGGATTCCCCTGATCGAAGGGGTCTCAAAGGTCCTATTTGAATATTACCAGGAAGAGGATCCGTCAAAGAATCAGACCGAGGCCTGGTTGGAGGAGTGGAGCGCCAGAGAGAAGAAGGAGTTGCCAAGGTGTTTAAGAATGGAGCTGAGTCTTAAAAAACCGGATGGGAATGAATCCTCTCTCACGCTCATCCTTCCGATCTCCGCCTTTCAATATGAAGAGATAAGGACACCTCCTCTCATCCGGAGGAGAATACCGGAGAGCGTCAGGTGAAAAAGGGAGAAAAAGGCGTTGCCCTGATCATGGTCTTATGGGTGATTGCGATCCTCTCGGTCGTGGTTCTGGAGTTCAGTTTCGGGATGAGGACCGAGGCGAATCTCACGAAGAATTTTAAAGAGGAGGCTTCTCTTTACGCCCTGGCCGAAGGAGGGCTTCAGCGGGCCATCGTGGAGTTGATCTACAGACATGATCCCCGAGTCCAACAGAAGAGAAGGGCGATGAAAAAAGAGGAGATTCCCCCCGAAAAAGAGGAGTGGCATACAGACGGAAGACCCAACACGATTGCATTCAGCCCGGGGAGATGTGAGATCAGGGTGATGGGGGAGGATGGGAAGGTCAATATCAATACGGTTTCAGGGGCCATGCTCCGGAGGATCATCGGCAATATGGGGTTAGAGGGAGAGGAAAGGGATGTCGTGGTTGACTCCATTCTGGACTGGAGGGACCCTGATGAGTTCTATCGCCTCAACGGAGCGGAGAATGAATACTATCAATCCCTTCCCAATCCTTATGATTGCAAGGACGGATACCTCGATTCCATTGAGGAACTGTTGCTCGTCAGGGGGGTGACACCGGATCTCTTCCATGGAAGGAGGAAGAAGGAGGAGGATGGAAAATCAGAAAAGATCGGCTTGAAGGATCTCTTTTCCATCTATGCCTCCGGAGAGCAGATCGATATCAACAGCGCCTCCCCCCTTGTGATGAGAATGGTTTTGGGAATTCCAAAGGATGTGGCTCAGCTCCTGGTAAAGGCGAGAGAGGAGAAGAGGTTCGAAAACCAGCAGGATCTCATCCGTCGCGTTCCGGAGATGACTCCTTTCATCGGGGAGGTCGGAAGGTGGGTCGTTTACCAGCCAAGGAGGACCTATTATACGATCGAATCAAAGGCAATCGGTCAGGGCGAGGCGGTTCAGGGCCTGAAGGCGATCGTGAAGATCGATGGCCGTGAGAGAAAAGGTTATAAAGTCATTCAATGGATCGATGCGGTCTGGTAGGTTTTAATGCATTGGCGATGTCCAGGAATGCATGAGAGATTAAGATGGGTACCTTTCGTACCGGTTTCGGGATCGATTTGAGGCCGAATCATTTAGCTCTCACCCTGCTGAGGAAATCTCCGGGGAGGATCAGGGTGGTGGACTTTGCCCTCCATCCCATCCCGCCGGAGGAGCAGAAGGAGGAACGGGAGACTCAGGCCGTAGGTCTGATCAATGGCTTCATCCTGAAGCATCGCATTAAAAGGGGCTTGGCATCGATTGCAATTCCCAGGGAGAAGGCAGTGGTCCGATTTATCCGGCTTCCCATCGCCACCCGGGAGAACCTGCGAAAGGTTCTTGAATATGAGACGCCCCGGTATACGCCCTTTGAGAAGGAGGAGGTTTATCTGGACTACCATCTCCTGAAAGAAGAGAAAGAGTGGTTTTCTCTCATTGCCGTCTTTGCCAAGAGATCGGACATCGATTCCTATCTCTCCTTGTTAAAAAAAGTAGGGATCAAACCCGTCTCCATCCAGATCCCATCCATCGCTGGCCTCAACCTCTTTGCTTATAATCTTCAGACAGAGGAGAGTAAGGTTTCAGTCCTGCTCGATGTGAACGAACCCTACTTTGAAATGAACCTGCTGGAAGGGGGCGATTGGAAAGAGAGCCTCCATCTCCCCATGCCTTCGGAAGAGAAGGGTTTGAAGATGGTGGAAACCTATCAACGCTTGGGATGGGAGACTTCTTCCTCTTCAAAACCGACCTTCTTTGTTTTCGGCTTAAATGCGGATGAGGCGCTCCTGACTACCTTGAAGAAGACAGACGGGATCAACGGGGTTTTTCCGCCGCCAATGGGTCGAATGAAGATCACCGGGGATTTGGCAATGGTTTCCCGGGCCTATGCGTCCCTCGGAGTTCCATTGATGGGGGTGATCAAACCCGACATCCCCCTCACTCTCCTCCCCACGGAGATGAAGAAGAAGGAGAGACCGATCGGAAAGTTCCTCCTCATCTTTCTCATCTCTCTCGCGGTTCTGATCGGTCTCATCCAGGCAGGAAAGGGCTTCTACCAATATCGGGATGAATTGAGAAATCTCAACGAGGAGATCAAAAAGAGAAAACCAGAGGTTGAAACGGTCGAGAAGTTACAGAAACAGCAGGAAGCCATTGGAAAAGAGATCTCCGAACTGGAGAAGATTCGCTCTGAGGAGATCAGCAAGATCGAGATGCTCAAAGAACTTACCCGTCTTTTACCTCCATCGGCGTGGGTATGGAATCTGAAATACAATGGGAAAGAGATTGAAATCAGTGGTTTTGCCGACTCTGCATCCGACCTCATTCCCCTGCTGGATAAATCTCCTTTCTTCGATAAGGTGGAGTTTATGGCCCCTGTGACCAAGGAGAGGCAGATGAAACCCGAAGGGACGCAGGAGAAGGAAAGGTTCAAAATCAAAGCCAGAATTGAGGCGAGGAGAACGGGCTCTTGAATAAACCTCTCAGTTCCAAAACGGGCATGGGCAACCCGCTCTCCAAGGCTTCGAATGGCGATTCATTTGAAATTTTATGGGAAACGGAGGACTCCATCTAAAGTGAATTCCTGCAGGGAAAGGAGACAAGGGTGTTAATCCGGAAAGAGGCTCGCCTCGAAGCCTTTACAAACGGCTTGCCCATACCCGTTTGACCAAAGATTTATGAAACATCTAGTGTAGTGGCGCTAACAGTTCTTGACATTTGAAATCTTTTTCATAATGCTTTCAACCGAAGCTGTCCAAACAAATACTTTAGGGTTTTGATTATGAGCTTCAATGTATTGTTTAATCGCCA
>JBFMAE010000344.1:0-4360 GCA_040756085.1 Thermodesulfobacteriota bacterium
CATTACACTAGAAGGAAACCCTCCCCGGACGGTTGATTGAGATCACTGGCCAGAAGACATCAGACAGGGGATTTGAGATTAACACCATCATGAGCGGATAAAGGGTGTGGTGGAATAGAGAAAAAAATGAGTTTCATAGATCCCGATATGACCCGCCTATAGCAGGCAGGGAAGAGAATGGGTTCGATACCTATGACCATTTGGAAAATGATTGAAATCCTAATGAATTTTTCAACCTCATGGAATCCATTGGAAACAGGGTTGAAAACAGATCTGAGATTGGGAAAATGGAGAAAGACCGTCGCCTCCTTTTTCCAAAGGAAAGTAGGATTTCGTGACATAAAAAAGGGACATTGGAAATCCCCATTGGGATCCTCATTGGGATTCCCCTTATTTTTTCTTCCATATCGGGTTCTACTCAACCCATTACCTTCTCTATCCTGCCCCCATTTCCTTTCTCCTCTCATTTGACGATCCCATCTTTATTTTTGAGTCAACGAAAAGGAGGTGAAGAGACCTTTGGACCAATACCTATACATTATTATCATTACCGTTGCATTCCTTGGAGGTGTTGTTGGATTCCTTGTAAGGAAGAGGTTTTCCGAGGCGAGGATTGTATCGGCGAAGGAGGTCGCCAAACGTCTGATTGAGGAAGCCGAAAAAAAGGCTGAAATCTTAAAAAAAGAAGCCCTCCTTCAGGCCAAAGACAAATTTTACCAAGAGAAGGCTGAGTTTGAAAAAGAGACGATGGAGAAACGCCAGGAGCTTCAGAATCTGGAGAAGAGGATTATTCAAAGAGAATCTCATCTGGACAAAAAGATTGAACTGCTTGATATGAAAGAGGGAGAGATTAATCGCAAGGAAAAGAACTTGTCTCAGCAAGAGAAAACGATTCAGGAGCAGGAGAAAAAGGTAGCTGTCCTTCTTGAAAAAGAACGCATCCAATTAGAGAGTATTGCAAAAATGACCTCTGAAGAAGCAAAGCGTCTGTTGATGGAATCTATGGAGAACGAAGCGAAACACGAGGCTGCCAAGAGGATTAAGAGGATTGAGGATGAAACGAGGGAAATCGCCGATAAGAAAGCCAAGGAAATCATCAGCTTGGCGGTCCAGCGTTATGCGGGGGAGTATGTTGCCGAGAGGACCGTTTCCGTGGTGAATTTGCCAAATGAAGAGATGAAAGGCCGTATCATTGGCCGGGAAGGTCGAAACATCCGAGCCCTTGAAGCTGCCACAGGGATAGATTTAATTATTGACGATACCCCAGAGGCCGTGATCCTTTCAGGATTCAATCCTATTCGCAGGGAGATTGCCCGAATCGCATTGGAACGTCTGGTGAGCGATGGCCGAATTCATCCTGCCCGGATTGAAGAGATTGTCCAGAAGGTGGAACAGGAGATAGAGGTATCGATCCGCGAGTCTGGTGAGCAGGCTACATTTGATGTGGGAGTCCATGGCATTCATCCGGAGTTGATCAAACTGATCGGCCGACTTAAATATCGAACGAGTTTTGCTCAGAATGTGTACCAACATTCTCTAGAGGTGGCCTTCCTTTGTGGGATTATGGCTGCAGAGCTGGGGATCAATGTCAAACAGGCCAAGAGGGCAGGTCTTCTTCATGATATTGGAAAGGCAGTCGATCATGAAGTAGAAGGGTCACATGGAAAGATTGGAGCAGAGCTAGCAAGAAAGTACGGGGAGTCCCCCATCGTAGTCCATGCCATTGCTTCCCATCATGAGGAAGAGAGGCCGGAGTCTATGATCGATGTCTTAGTGGAAGCTGCAGATGCTCTTTCAGGGGCGAGGCCGGGGGCAAGAAGGGAAATGCTTGAGACCTATGTGAAGCGATTGGAGGATTTAGAAAAGATCGCTCAATCTTTCCCAGGAGTGGAGAAATCGTATGCCATTCAGGCGGGCAGAGAGATTCGAATTATGGTTCAACCCGATCGCATTTCCGATGAAGATTCTGTTGTTATGAGCAGAGAGATCGCCCGGAAGATTGAAAAGGAGATGACCTACCCCGGTCAGATCAAGGTGACAGTGATCAGGGAAATGCGAGCGGTAGATATCGCTAAATAGTTCGGAGTCATTAGTTCGCCTGCCTTCGCCGAAGTGCCTGCCCGCCGTACAAGTACTATGGCAGGCGGGGCTACGCGCAGGCAGGCGAACTCCGAACTCGGGACTCTTTGCAATGAAGATTCTTTTTATTGGAGACATCGTCGGAAAGGCAGGGAGACAGGCTATCCATAGGGTTTTGAAGAAGGCCATAGGGGATTATGGGGTTGAATTTACGGTTGCTAATGGGGAGAATGCGGCAGGAGGAATGGGGATCACACCTGCCATTGCCATCGAGATTCTAAACGAAGGAGTGGATGTCCTGACTTCAGGGAACCATATCTGGGCAAAGAAAGAGATTTTGCCTTTTTTAAATGATGAAAGCCGATTGTTAAGGCCTGCTAATTATCCAGCGCAGGTTCCGGGAAGAGGGACGGGAGTCTTTGAATTGAGGGATGGTCAAAAGGTGGGTATTTTAAATTTGGAAGGTAGAGTCTTTATGAAACATCTCGATTGTCCCTTCCGTGTTGGAGAAAAAGAGATTGAGATATTGAGAAAACAGACCAACATCATCATTGTCGATTTCCATGCCGAGGCCACTTCGGAGAAGATGGCGATGGGCTGGTTTTTGAATGGAAAGGTAAGTGCGATATTGGGGACCCATACTCATGTACAGACGAGTGATGAGAAAATATTAGATAGAGGAACGGCATATATCACCGATGTCGGGATGACAGGTCCGTTAGCTTCGGTCATTGGAATTCGCAAACAGGTGGCTCTGGAGAGGTTATTAACCCAGATCCCCTGGAAATTTGATGTTGCCACAGAGGAAATCGAACTCCAAGGGGTATTGATTGAAGTCGATCCGAAAACGGGGAAGGCAAAAAATATCCAAAGGATTAAAGTTCCATTAGATGAGGGGAGTTAAATCCTATGATTAAAATAATTAAACACAAGAAGACCGTCTACGATGTACTAGAAGAAAGGGGCTTTATTGAAAAGGTCACCGATGAGGTTAAACTGCCTGAACTCTTAGAAGGAAAGGTGACCTGTTATATTGGCTTTGATCCAACTGCTTCCAGTTTTCATGTGGGGAATCTGGTACCTATTATGTCGCTTGCTCATATGCAAAAGCATGGTCATCGGCCGATCGCTCTGGTGGGAGGAGGAACAGGACTGGTAGGAGACCCGAGCGGTAAGGATGAAATGCGACAGATTTTGACCTATGAAGAGATTAACAAGAATGCAGAGGCTCAAAAGAAACAATTCTCTCGGTTTTTGAATTTTTCAGGAGATAGAGCCCTTCTTTTAAATAATGCCGATTGGTTAACAAAACTCAATTATATTGATTTTCTTCGGGATATCGGCGTTCATTTTAGCGTCAATCGGATGCTAGCCACGGAATCGGTGAGGATTCGATTAGAAACCGGTCTTTCTTTTATAGAATTTAATTATCAGCTCCTTCAGGCCTACGATTTCTGGTACCTCTTTAAACATCACAACTGCCTGATTCAAATGGGAGGAGGTGACCAGTGGGGTAATATTGTGGCGGGGATCGATCTCATCCGCCGCCTCGAGGGAAAACATGCTTACGGGATAACCTTCCCTCTGATTATGACTGCCGATGGGAGAAAGATGGGAAAAACAGAGAAGGGAGCAATCTGGTTAGATCCCCAGCGTACATCTCCTTATGAGTACTATCAATTTTGGATCAATACTGATGATCGAGATGTGAAAAGGTTTTTAGCTCTCTTCACTTTTCTTGCTATGGAGGAGGTAGAGGAGTATGGAAAGTTAGAAGGGGCTGATCTCAGAAAAGCAAAAGAAATTCTTGCATTTGAAGCAACCCAAATTGTCCATGGGGAGGCGGAGGCAAGAAAGGCTCAGAACGCTTCAAGGGCCCTTTTTTCGCATACCGAAACGGATGAAGATGCTATCCCGACCACCTTTATTTCCCGAGAAAGATTTAGCGAAGGAATTCCAGCATTTAAATTATTTGAAATGACAGGCCTTTGTGCCTCAGGGTCCGAGGCGAGGAGATTGATTGAACAGGGCGGTGCTTATATTAATAACAAAAGAATAGAGAAGTTTGATAAAATTATTAAATTAGAGGATAATAACCCTCAAGATAAAACCTTGAAGTTGAGGGCGGGGAAAAAAAAGTTCCATCGTATAATAACTGGAGTTTCCTGAGTTTTTGATATCAATTTTTTCTAATCTATTGAAACTGTTTGGTTAATTAAGAATTCACATGTTGGAAGGAAATTTTTTGCCAAGGCTAAAGATTCCTGAGTAAAATATCTGC
>JBFMAE010000345.1:0-8957 GCA_040756085.1 Thermodesulfobacteriota bacterium
GCAACGGATATAATTGACACCGAGTTCCTTTGCCCTTTCGAAGTAAGCCTCGAATCCTTTACTGAAGGCGCGCATGTCCATGAAGAAGATGTCGCAATCGAGGCCTTCTCCCACATGTTCCTTTGCGATGATGGCCTCTTTGGTTGCGTACATACAGCAGACGGAGGAGCAATAGTCTCTTTCATGGTCTCGGGACCCGATACACTGCATGAAGGCAATCCGTTTCGGCGCCTTCTGATCGGATGGCCTCTGGAGATGGCCTTGAAATGGACCTGAAGCACTCAGGATTCTCTCGAATTCTAGGGCGCTGACGACATTCGCATAACGGCCATAGCCCAGTTCCTGTTTTGCTTTTGCATCAAAAGATTCATACCCAGGGGATAGAACGATGGCGCCCACATTCAATTCCACCGTTTCTTCTTTCTGTTCGTAATCGATGGCCTCAGCCTTACAGACCTCCTTGCAGATCCCGCATTCTCCTTTGAGGAAATGGATACAGGTTTCCCGATCAATCACTGGAGCATTGGGAACCGCCTGAGGATAAGGAATATAGATGGGAGATCTTGAGGATAGTCCCGCATTAAATTCAGATAGAATGGGTATTGGTCTATTTTTGGTAATATCCTCCAGTTTGATCGCCCTGGTCGGGCAGATGTAAGCACAGGCGCCGCATGTTTGACAGATGTCGGAGTAAGTATCGAAGGGGGTGCTGACTTTACGATGAATTCCCCGGCCCACAAAGTTAATTGCACTGACGCCCATTCTCTCTTGACAGATACGGGTGCATAACCCGCAAAGAATGCAATTCTCATTTTTTACCTTCTTGACCCTTGGTTTCTCAACACCATACTCCCTGGCGAGATCCTGGATGATCTTCACGTCTGGACACCGGGCCAGGAGCAATTCAAGAAGCAATTTGCGAGTATTTATAACCTCAGGCGAATCCGTATTTACAACAATTCCTTCCTCTACAGGATAGTTGCAGGAGGTCACTAATCGTGACCTACCTTTTCCAGTCACTTCGACCGTACAGAGGCGGCAAGCACCCACGGGTGATAGTGCCTTGTGGTAACAGAGGGTAGGGATCTTTATTCCCACTTCCTGTGCCACCTCCAGAATGGCCATTCCCTTTTTCGCCTTAACCTCTCTGCCG
Organism: Thermodesulfobacteriota bacterium; assembly: GCA_040756085.1. Classification (GTDB taxonomy): domain Bacteria; phylum Desulfobacterota; class BSN033; order BSN033; family UBA1163; genus JBFMAE01. Next base: position 1,154 of record JBFMAE010000345.1, read on the forward strand.
TCTATTTTGAGACCAACCTCTTCCAACATTTTTCCTCTCGATCTCAACTCGCCCGAATCACACTTAGATCCGCCGGTGGCGGAGGGACGCGGTGTCGACCAGATAATTTGGTTACCGCACTAAACTTCTCGGGACAGATATCCAGACAGATGCCACACTTAATACACTTATCCTGGTCAATCACGTGGATCTGTTTTTTCCCTCCGATAACTGCCCCTGAAGGACAGTTCTTTAGACAGATCTGACAGGCCCGACATTTAGTGGGATAAATGTAGAAGGAGATAAGGGCCTTACATACCCCAGCCGGACATCGCTTCTCCTCGACATGCGCCTCATACTCCGCTCTAAAATAGTTTATTGTACTCAATACGGGGTTAGGAGCCGTCTGCCCAAGAGCACACAGAGATGCGTTTCGAGTGACTGTGGCTATCTCTTCGAGTAATTCGATGTCACCCTCCTCCCCCCTGCCTTCTGTAATATTCGTCAAAATAGCAAGCATCTGGTCAATGCCTTCTCGGCAGGGGGTACACTTCCCGCAGGACTCATCAGCGAGAAAATCGAGGAAATACCGTGCTGTATCAACCATACAAGTATCTTCATCCATCACGATCATCCCGCCCGAGCCCATCATCGAACCCAATTTCGTCAATTCATCGAAATCCACAGGTGTGTTGATGAGGCTTTCTGGAATGCAGCCACCCGAGGGACCACCTGTCTGGACTGCTTTGAACTTCTTATTTTTGGGGATCCCTCCTCCGATCTCGTAGATGATATCTTTCAGGCTGATCCCCATGGGAACCTCGACCAACCCGGTATTATTCACCTTACCAACCAGAGAAAATATCTTAGTCCCCGTGCTCCCTTTCGTCCCTATGGAAGCAAACCAATCAGCGCCTCGGTTGATAATCAAAGGCACATTGGCCCAGGTCTCCACATTATTCAAATTACTGGGCCTATTCCACAACCCGCTGATGACAGTGTGAATATACTTAGGTCTTGGCTCACCGACTCTACCTTCCAATGCCGTCATCAAGGCGCTTGACTCGCCGGAGACGAAGGCTCCGGCTCCTCGATGCACCTTCACATCGAAATCAAAACCAGACCCAAGGATATCTTTACCCAGAAGTCCCAGGTCTCTTACCTGTTTAACCGCAATATTGATGTTCTCCACTGCGAGAGGATATTCCTGGCGGACATAAATATACCCTTCATGGGCACCAATAGCGTAGGCTCCAATTATCAAGCCTTCCAGAACGCTATGGGGGTTTCCTTCCAAAAGACTCCTGTCCATATAGGCCCCAGGATCTCCTTCATCGGCATTCACGATGACATATTTAATGTCTCCAAGGGCATGACGGCATTCTTCCCATTTTCTCCCTGTTGGGAATCCACCTCCGCCTCGACCGCGAAGGTTTGATCGTTTCACCTGCTCGATCACTTCCTCAGGAGACATTTCGAAAAGGACCTTTGATAGGGCTGAATAGCCATCGAGGGCGATATAATCTTCGATACTCTTAGGATCGATCCGACTATTATTGCCCAAAACCACCCTGGACTGATGTCTATAAAATGGGACGTCATCTTCGTGGAGAATTTTTTCGCCGCTCATGGGATTAACAAAAAGTAATCGATCAACGATTTTTCCCGCGGCCGTCTCCGAGACGATCTCCCCAACATCCTGAAGTTTTACCTGAACATATTGAATTCCCTCAGGGTAAATCACGATCAGCGGACCTTTTTCACAAAAGCCGTGGCATCCCGTTGCCTTTAAGTCAATCTTATCTCCATAACCTTGCGCGTTTATCTCCTCTTTGAACGCCACTCTGACTGATTCGCTGGCATAGGCATGACAACCTGTACCTGAGCAGACAGTGATACAGAGTTTGCTCGGATCCCTCCCGGAAAGTATCTCCTCTCTGAAAATTCTAAACTGGGAAGGGGATGGCAATCGAGCCATGGTTTCTCTCATTCGTACCTGCTCAGAATATTTTCAAGTTCTGCGGGCCTTAGATTGCCATGGGTTTCGTCATTTACAACCATCACCGGTCCCAAAGCGCAACATCCCAGACAATTTACCCTCTCCAAGGTAAATTTCATATCCCGTGTGGTTCCACCACCTTTGAGGTTTAACACCTGTTCGATCTTGTTAAGGATTCTTGGGGCACCCCGCACATGGCAGGCAGTGCCCAGACAGAGCCTGATGAGATGCCGACCCCGGGGGGTTAAGCTAAAGGCTTTATAAAAGCTTGCTGTCCGGTAGACTTCACTAAAGGCAACCCCTAATCGTTCAGCGATTCGCCTCAAGGCACTCTCAGGCAACCAATGGTATTGAGTTTGAATATCCAGCAGAATCTGGATGAGAGCACTCGGTTCGGCATGAACCCGATCGATGGTCTGATCGATTCGATCGATGTCGATCGGATCAGTTGTCTTTTGTATTTTCTTCTCTTTTTTCCACATAAGCCTTATATTTTATAGGACAGTTATTGTAACAATCACCACAGCCAGTGCATTTGTTGACATCCACATACCGCGGCCTTTTCTTGAGGGTGATACGGAAGTTCCCCGGCTCGCCCTCCACGCGTTCCACCTCACTCATCGTGAGGAGTTCGATATCCTTGTTCCTGCCGATTTCAACAAGCCTCGGCGCCTGGGTACACATAGCACAATCATTTGTGGGGAAGGTCTTATCCAGTTGGGACATCACTCCGCCGATGGCGGACTTGTTGTCGACAAGGTAGACCTTGATGCCACACGCGGCCAGATCAAGGGCTGCTTGCATCCCTCCAATTCCACCGCCTACGATCAATACTGCGCCCACTTTTTTATCATGGGGCGACATAGCTCGGAACCCCCTCCTCAGACCATTGTTTCTGCAGGGCCTTCCCTTTTATTGATTGAAAGTAAAGAGCCATGGGCCGATAAATCATATGGGTCCATTTCCCGAACGGCATCTCAATCACCAGTAGGGGAACAGAGATCATGATATGAGCGGTATAGGCATAATGGGTCGCAAACTCAAGCCCAGCATACCGGACGATATGGACGATGATGCCACTGATAGAAGTGGCAAGAAGCAGGATCGGAAAGGCGAAATCCCACATGTCAGAAGACTTGTGGACCTCTTTTTTCTTTCTCAAACGGCTGACCAGGATGTCTACGGCACCATAGATGATAAAAGAGGTGATGAGGTAGCCGATCCACCGCTGGGGATGAAAGATCTGGTAGAGCTTGTCGGTCTGGAACCACATCAGGGCAAAGATCAATAGAAAGAGTTTGATCATGACCCCCCAGGCCAGAACAAGGTGCTTCGGCCAACGGCTCTTCTCAGGGCATTCTCCCATTTTTTTATGGGTTGTCAGATGTAGAAGGAGTGTCTTCGCTTCGGTGAAATAGAGGTTAGGAGCCACGGTAATCTTCCCGGTTCCACGCACTGCGAACCAGTACATGCGCATGGAGAAAGAGAGAAGGAAAAAGAAGGGAAGCAAGATGACCACCAGGGTAAAGTGGGTCATCATGGGGAACATGTGCTCGAGAGGCATGGGGGTTGAGGCGAAATCAGAAAAAGGCATCTTCACCAAATAAACATGGTAGGCCACCACCAGGAAGAGGACCAGCGTAGCCACGAAGAAAAGAGAGCCGATGTACCAGATTTTTGAGCTGTTGATTTTGGACGTGATCCCCGTCCAGTCATATTGGGATGCGAGGTAACGCCGCAAGGTCACCATGCCATCGCGGGGTTTCGTCTCCCGTGGACAGACGGTGGAACAATCCCCACAGTCATGGCACATCCACGGCTCGAGACTTGAAAGCAACATCTGTTTCAAGCCCATGAGCACCTGCCGAGTCTGTCTCCGGGGAAAAGAGGCATGATCCGTGGACAGGACACAGCCCAATGTACAGCTTCCACAGTTGAAACAGCCCGCGACATCGAATGATCCATACTTCCGAACCTCAGATATCAATGTGGGATCGCAAACGTTAGTCATCGCTGCGTCTCCTTACTAAAATCCCTTCCAAACTACCTCAGGAATGTCCCTTAATGAGTGGCACAGGACAGACACGGGTCGTAAGCCCGAATTGCCATCTCCACCTTATTGAGGACTCCCTGATCGTACTTGCCCTCTTTGATGTGGTCGGCGGCTGCCCTCTTCACCGACATATTCATCGCCGCATTGTTGTGGGTTGTTCCCGTGATCAGATTCACGTTGGTGACCATCCCGTTCGCATCCGTCTCATAATCATGGATGAGCGTGCCTCGGGGTGCTTCAACGCAGCCGACCCCCCGGCCAGCCCTCGGTTCCACTTTCTTCCGGATCTCGGTGGACATGATTTCAGGATCGTCAAGGAGACGAACCACATTCTCGGCGTTGTAGAGAAGTTCAATCAGCCGCGCCCAATGATAGAGAAGGGTATTCTGGACCGGTCTGCCAAAGGCCTTCCTGAATTCCTCAAACTCCTTCTGGGCAAGGGGGGTTGCGAAACCATCACAGACATTTATCCGGGCGAGCGCATTCGTACGATAGACTCCCTTCGGATTATTCAAGTCCATAGAGAACCCATCTACCTTCTTCATGTAAGGGAACTTGAGATAGGTCCATGGTTCGACATGCTCCGAAATGTAATCGGTGTATTGATCATACTTGAAGTCCTCATAAACCCCATCGGACGACATCATCCTCAGAATACCGTCATAAAGACCCAGGGCGCCATCCTCCTTCACCATTCCCAGAAACCCGGTCTTGATCACGGCGAGGGTGTTGAATGTGTCGAGATATTTGGGAAAGATCTCCTTCTTTGCGAAGTCAATAGAGAACTTTGCAAACTCCAAGACCTCGTTGGCCATAGAGTTTATCTCATTCCTCTCTTCGGGGCGAAGGGGTTTGCTGAACCCACCCGGCACAGCAGCGACAGGATGGATGGCCTTTCCGGTGAGGATTTCAAGCATCCGTGCGCCGAGGTACCTGCATCTTACAGCTTTCTTCGCGATGTCGGGAACTTTCCCGGCTATACCGATCACGTTTCGGACCGAGTGATCTGCATCCGGCCCCATTATGAGATCTGGTCCAGCCAGGAAATAGAAATGGAGTATATGCTCTTCCGTGTACGCAATGGAATTGGCAAGTTCTCTCAGCTTCTTGGCAGCAGGAGGGATCTCAACACCGAAGACTTCGTCGCAGGCCTTCGCACTGGCCAGGTGATGGGACCATTGGCATAAACCGCAGATGCTCGTCACGATCCTCGGCAGTTCCTCGACGGGTCGTCCCAGGCAGAATTTTTCAAAACCTCTCAATTCTACCATCTGGACCTTTGCATCGCTCACATTACCGGCATCATCGAGCTGGATGGTAACTTTTGCATGGCCTTCTATTCTTGTCACAGGTTGAATCACAATCTCCTTACCCATAGCGCCCTCCTTATCTTTTCGGTGGTAAGGGTTTTAATCTTCCCTGAGCACCAATGTATCTCTGGAACGTCGCCGGCCGATCCGGGATGAGCTTCGCGTCCAATCCAATGCTGGAAAGGGCGCCCATCATATCGACCATGGGGTTGGCACCCTTCCGAATCGATCCGAAACAGCCCCTACAAGTCATGTAGCCTTTGATGCACCGGGGGACCTTTTCCGAACCACCGCAACCCGATTTCGTCACTGGACCCACGCAGAGGTAACCGAGTTCCATGAAACATCTCGATTCCTCTAACTTCTGGGTTAAGGGAACCGGAGATTCGAGGGGTCGCTTCACGGAGGTGATGGCTTTTTTCTCTCGTTTGGTCGGGCAGTCGTCGCACACGCTTCGTTCAGGCAGAACAAATGACTTTCCTTCCAGAAGAGAGGTCAGTGCCTGGGCTACCAACTCCGGAGCGGTCGGGCAGCCTGGGATATAAACATCGACTTTCACCACTTCATCCAGGGCATAAACCCTGTCGGTCAATTTGGGAAGACCTTCTGAAGGATCACCTGCAGACTCCGTGGTCTTTGATTGGCGATAGACCTTTTCAAAAAGGTCTGAAAGGAGGTATTGGTTGGCAAGCGCAGGGATCCCCCCGTAACATGCGCAAGAGCCAAGGGCGATAAGGGTCTTACACTTCTTTCTCATCTCCTCAGCCACATGCTTCTCCTTTTCGTTCCTTATCCCTCCCGAAATGATTCCCACCTCGGCATCAGGGATTTCAAGCTCTCTCTTTTCCCCAACCTGCCCAAAATATTTGTGATCCATAAGCAGTGGCATATGGACGAACTGCAAACTGGGGAGCAAGTCTAATAGCGGCTCGCCGATATTTAAAATTGTCAATTCACACCCCCCACACATGTTTAACCACTCCTCAGCCACCCTTACCATGCCTCATACCTCCTTTCGGTTCGTAATCGTGCATAAAAAGCATTTATTTCGTAATGCATCAGTGAAGCGTGGGAAACTAAAGATCCGCCGGGGATGTTGGAGAAAATCTTATAGCGGTAACCTTAGCTTGTCCCTCAGAGTAAAAAAAGACGAACTAAAGAAGCCGAGGAGTCGCCTTTCCCCAATGTCGTTACCCTTACTCAAAAAATCTTAAAAAATCCGCTTAATAAGATTTTCGGAGACATCCCTCGCGGATCAGGGAGCAGACCCCTTGTCAGTGACGCATTACTATATTTCTCACAGATCCCAAAGAACCGAACTCTTTAAAACATTCAGCCTTCAAACGATAAAATGTGAAGGACTAAGGGTTTTCTATCACAACCTCTTTCACAACCCTTCGAGTATAAAGATACGATTTTTCCCCTTCTTCACGCATTTCCACTTCAAAGCCATCGTTCTTATATTTCTGCATATTTTCAAAGGCCTGCTCTTTGATCGGATACTCGACACCGTCCCACATGAATTTTTTCCCACTGACCAATATGAAGAGGCTTGTCATGTTCCCCCCATCTTTTCAGACACCTGACGCCTTTGCCAGAGGATTATCATCTTCTGTTTGGATTTGGACCTATATTTCTAATCTTTTCCGTAAACTCTTTAACCACTTGAGCAAATCTAGCGCCTTCAGCAGCGGAGACCCATTCCAATCGAAATCGTTCAGGCTCAATGCCAAAATCCTCCAGCATGAGCGTGATTGCCTCGGCCCTCTTCTCTGCTTTCAGATTTCCATCTTGATAGTGGCAGTCTCCAGGGTGACATCCACAGATTAAAACACCGTCAGCCCCTTTTGTCAGGGCATCGACGACCAGATTTGGATGGACCATACCCGAGCACATCACCCGGATGATTCTTAGGCTAGTCGGATACTGAATCCTGGATACGCCTGCCAAATCAGCTCCTGCATAAGAACACCAGTTGCAACAGAAGCCGATTATCAATGGCTCAAATTTGTCGTCCATTAAGTCACCCCCAAAGCAGCATCGACTTGCGCTCCAATCTGTTCCAGCTTAAATCCTCTCACGAAGATCCCCTTCTTCGGACAGGTGGCCTGACAGCAGCCGCAGCCCTTGCACACCGCTTCGTTGACTTCAACCGTTTTCTTGATGGCCCCCTCCCTCATATATTCGAGCAGGGTGATCCCCTTGTAAGGACAGGGATCAACGCAGTACGCACACCCGTCGCAATTCTCATCCACCACCTCGGAGATATTCCCTTCCAGTTCGATGCTCTCCCTTGAAAGGATCGTGGCAGCTTTGGCAGATGCGGCTTGGGCCTGAATGATGCTCTCCTCGATCGTTTTTGGATAATGGGCCAGCCCGCAGACGAAGACCCCTTCTGCTGGAAACTCGACAGGGCGAAGCTTGATATGGGCCTCGAGAAAGAAACCATCCTCATTCAACGGG
>JBFMAE010000346.1:0-3775 GCA_040756085.1 Thermodesulfobacteriota bacterium
ATCTCTCGGCCCCGGATGATAAGCAATATCTCCATGGGCCATGATATAGCATATTGCTTCTAAAAACGCCAGTGCTACTTTTAAAAAAAATTTCGGGCACTTTATTTGGCTAAAATGTTACGAAATTCCTTATCAACATTTGCCAGCTCCCAGGTGGAAAAGGATCCTCGGTAGAATAACCCCTATAGTAGGGTCTTACTGAACGAATTAGACTCAACTTGCCCATCTTCTTCCTTTCTAATTTATGAGGAAGCACCCCAAAGGAACCAATCTTCACAGGAGTAAGAAAAAGCCTTACGCTACGGACGATACTCATCCTTACCTCATAGTTTCTCCCTACGGCTCCCTCCGGCAACTGGTCAGAGATAAAGCCCACCCTCCTTAAACTGCCCACTATCTTACGAAGAACCTCCTCCCTTTCAAGAACCCTCCATAGACTCATCTCCAGAACCTTCTTCTCAAGAGAATACCCCCTCGCCCAATCATAGAGAGAATAAGGTGAAAAATAAACATGAGAACGGAAACTGAAGGCCTCCCACTTTCCAGGATACTGGACCTCGTTTATATGAGGCAACAGAAACTTAAAAAAACCCGAGGGATCAAACCAATCATCCCAGTTGACCGACCTGAAACCAGGCATCCCTGCCAAAGCCTCCTCCTGCCCTGCCAGGCTATCCGCCTTCTGAAGAAGAAGCGTTAGAGAATCATCCACAAGCCTGTGATGGTTCCTTATCACCCCAAGGATAGAAGAAATCCACAAGGGAGACCCCTCAGAAGAAAAAAACTGCCCGACCTTTCTGGCCCCTAATTCGGAATGGTCTGTCCCTTCGTCCCTGCTGGTCAATTCAAGAGAGGGAATCTTCCCAAGATCATGACCAAAGGAGACAATTAAGGCTTTGGGAATGAGATTTTCATAATCGAGATACTTCTTCTTTAAAAGTTTAAGCATTTGTCTTGCAACATTTACGCTGTGATCCCTAAGAGTAACCCCCTTAAGAGCTTCAAAGACCTGCAAGGGATAGCCCTCCCTGAATCTGTCCGACCTCACGACAGAAGGACAATGACCCTCGCGATCAAGAAGATCAAGTATGGATAAAAACCCATCACTGGCTGAATAAATCTTAAAGAATTTCCTGTAAGGTTCAAAGAACTCTGAAAGGACGTCCTGAGACCAGAAATGAAAAACTCCCTGCCCTGTCCGAGGCTCTACGGTCTGATTGGAGCTATTTTCAAAAACAAGACCATTTTCTTTGATCTCTCTTTTTCCAATTTCTAACATTAATCCCTCGTATTCAAAAAATAAGACGGCGACCTGATTAACCAGTTCGCATTAGACATCCCTCTTCAAAACAGACATCCTCGAACGAATCCATTCACCTCACTCTAAACTCAGTTGAGGATTCATCCTTAAGAGCTCTCCTTCTCCTGGCACAAACTCTTCTTTTAACCTTTCGCCCCATATTTATTAAAAAAGGCATCATCTCCCTCTTTAACCTCAAATAATAGAAACATTCATAAGCAAGCCTCCTGGGAGTCAAACCGGGGTCTTTCTCCAACCTGCTCTCCATCCAAACCTCAGGCTTCCTTTTAAGATTGATCGCCTTGTTTAGTGCAGAACAGACCCTTAGAGCTAAAGGCTGATCCAACTTAATCGCATTCCCCCATCTTGAGGCAATATGAATCTGATCCCTCAGGGGAAGCCGTGACAACCCCTCAATATGAACCCTTGCAGCCCAATAAGAGTCTTTTTCCTCCAAAAGCCTCATCAATGAATCTACCAATTGAAATTGATCGGATAGACTAAGAAATGACCCCCTGCGAATAAGATTTTCTAACTCCTTATTTTCAATATTGACCATGGCTGCCTCCTTATTTAGTATTACCTTTTCGAAGCCTTACCTTGAAGGATACTCTAAGCTGATATCCACACAGGCAGCAGAAAAGGGTCTTACGACCCGATCACCCCCCAGACCCCCCTCAAGGGGGGAAATAAAAAGGCCCTTCAAAATTGCAGTTTACTATATAATAAATATTACTATTATGTGGGAACAAAGTGGTAACAGGGGTCAAAAGGCAACAAAAATCCATCCCACTTTTAGCCCTTTTTGGGATGGTTTATGTGGAAAAACCAACTACCATATTCAGTTCGCCAGCCGCAATTATTGAGGGAGCTGACCATTCGGTTTTTATCCTACGAAAAATATTATTTCGACCATCTGGTCTACCCGAAAATACAACCCTGCCCTCAACCAGAGGGAAGAGATTTTTCTCTCTCCATAATAGTATTATTTCAAAAGAGATTTTTTATGATAAAAACCTTTTTAAACTTTATACTTCTCTAAAAAACTTTGGTGATTCCCTAATTCGTTCGAGACCTATTCGCCCTGCGTTTGTTTGTCTCTCTGAAAAGTATAAGAAGGGCCTAATAATCCTATCAGCCCCCCCTCTGTCTCTCCTCAAGGGGGGCAGTAATACTAACATAGAATCGTCAAGTATAGTCAAAATTTAGGACCATGCAGGTGATGATCCCCTAAAGAAATGGCTATACTTAACTATTTTACTGAAGGAAATGAAACATGGGCCGAGCAAGAAAAACTCTAAAACTGAAAGAAAACTCTACCGGTTTATCCACATAAGGACCATAACAGGGAGGTTATGGAGGTTATGGAGATTATGGAGATTATGGAGTTTCTGGACTCTATCCCCAAACATGAGGGAAAGGATAATTCTTGAAGGATTAAAACTTCTAAGGAAGAATTACGATTCCCCAAAGGAGGGAGTGGAAACAAATATACTCGTAAAGAAATCCCTCCTGAATTTAAGGGAACTTTTTCCTTTTAGCAAAGAGAGGTAAAGATTTGGTATCAAGAACCACCGTTTCAATGGAAAAAATGGGTGATGGGTAGAGCAGAAGTTTTTAAAAGTTTACCTAACTTTGTTGACCAAAATTTAGTTGATTTCATAAATATTAGGCAATGAACTGTGCTAATATTAAAAGGCTTTTGACCCAGGAATAGGATGTCAAAACTCAGCGGGACATTCTCGGTTTTGACGTCAAATCTCATCCTGTCCAACATTGTACTGACAGTGCACAAAGTCTCTTTCTTCCTATCTTTTCGTTCATATCCAGAAAATAAGAAGTAAAACCCATTCGAACTGAAGTTAATTCAATTTCCATTTCTAAACAAAAATCTCCAAATGCCCAATCTTTAGGGCTCGAAAAAAGTAATACCATTATGTGAAGTGGATAAGCTATAGATTCGCAACCTTTGCCATCTACTATACAATCTCAAAAGCTTCGATCCAGAGCTTTTTAGCCCTCTCTATCCTTTCATCCTGTGGAAAAAGCTTCACTCTAAAGAGGAGGTTTCTCTTTCCATGAAATATAGTGAAGAGAGGTCAACCGGTCCAGAAGAATTCTTGACAGTCCTTGATGTTGCCTCACTACTCAATGTCAGGCCGTCAACCGTCTACCAGTGGGTGAGCTCAAGAGAAATACCCCATTACAGATTTGGAAGGATTGTGAGGTTTAAAAGAAAGGATCTGGAGGCATGGGTCGAGGGATTCAGAAAGGAAAGAGAAGATGATACGAAAAAGGTCATAGAAATCTTAAGGGCAATGGGCAGAGAAACTCAAGTCATTGACCGCATTATCGAAAAAAGTATTGATGAAGTCAGAGGTTTGAATTATACTTTTTGCAACGGGAGACCAGACCGAATCAAGAGCCTCAGAAGGGAGGGACAAAATGGGGCTATTTAGGAGAGGCAAGGTCTGG